>NZ_RZRX01000106.1:0-20058 GCF_003997405.1 Mesorhizobium sp. M2A.F.Ca.ET.042.01.1.1 | reverse complement strand
GCTCTATACCGGCAGCCGGCAGGGCGACATATTGCGCTTCCAGCCGCCGCACTACACGGAGAGCGAAGTCTTCGCTCATATCGGCGGCTCGCCGCTTGGCATGGCGTTCGACCGCGACGACAATCTCGTCATCTGCGTCGCCGGCATGGGCCTCTACCAGGTCTCGCCGGCGGGCGAGGTGAAGCTGCTCACCGCCGAGACCAACCGCTCGCTGACATCGGTCGTCGACGACTCGACCATGAAGCTTGCTGACGACTGCGACATCCTCCCAGACGGCCGCATCGTCTTTTCCGAAGCCACGGTGCGCTTCGAGATGCACGACTGGTATGCGGACGCGCTGGAGAGCCGCGGCAACGGGCGCATCATCGTCCACGACCCCAAGTCCGGCTCGACCCGCACGCTGTTGTCGAACCTGGTCTTCCCCAATGGCATCTGCACGGCCTTCGACGGCCAGTCGGTGCTGTTCGCGGAAAGCTGGGCCTGCCGCATCAGCCGCTACTATTTCGACGGTCCGAAGAAGGGCAAGGTGGAGCGGGTCATCGAGGGACTGCCCGGCTATCCCGACAACATCAACCGCGCCTCCGACGGCACCTATTGGCTGGCGCTGATGGGCATGCGCACGCCGGCGCTCGACCTGTCGCTGGAAATGCCGGGCTTCCGCCGCCGCATGGCGCGGCGCGTGTCCGAGGATGCCTGGCTGATGCCCAACCTCAATACCGGCTGCGTGCTGCGCTTCGACGAGAAGGGCCAGATCCTGGAAAGCCTGTGGGATCAGGCCGGCGAGAAGCATCCGATGATCACTTCGATGCGCGAGCACAAAGGCATCCTCTATCTCTGCGGCATCTTCAACAACCGCATGGGAACCCTGCCGCTGAAGGGCTCCGACCCCAGCTGGTTCAGCTCGGATTCCTACTGGGGCAAAAAGCCATGAGCGCCGTGAGCCGGTTTTTCGATCGCTTCCTTGGCCGTGGCGACTGGGCGGTGACCGTTCCGACGCTCGACGGGCCGCTGCTGCCCAACCAGGACCTTGAGGAGGCGGAGCTCTTCGCAGGCCTCGCTGAGGCCGACAATCTGGTGCGGACCGAAAAGGGCATGCTGGCGAGCAGCGCGAACCGGCTGACGCGGTTCGACGCCGACGGCAAGGCGGAGGTCCTGCAGGAATTCCCGGGCGAGATCACCGCGCTCGCCCATGCGCGCGGCATGACCGCCCTGGCCATCGACGGCAAGGGCGTCGTCATCCGCGGCGGCCTGCATGACGGGCGGCAGGCGACGGGCGACGAGGCCCACAGACTGTCCTGCGTCACCGCGCTGACTTTCCTCGACAGCAACACGTTGCTGGTCGCCAACGGCTCGGCCTCGCTGCCGGCAGGCGCCTGGCGCCGCGACCTGATGCAGAAAAACGCTTCCGGCTCGGTCTGGCGCCTCGACCTGAAAAGCGGCCGGCTGGAGCTGATCCGCGACGGCCTCGCCTGGCCGGCCGGCATCGCCACCACCGGGTCAAACCGCGTCTACGTCACCGAGGCCTGGCGCCATCGCGTGCTGGCGATCGATCTCGCCGGCAAGGCGACGGCGCCGGTGCTGGAACACCTGCCGGCCTATCCGGCGCGCATCGCGCCCGCCTTCAACGCCGGCTACTGGTTGACCTTCTATTCCGTGCGCAACCAGCTGGTGGAGTTCATCCTGCGCGAGGAGACTTTTCGCAAGCGCATGCTGGTTGAGATACCGGAAGCCTACTGGATGGCGCCGTCGCTCAGCTCGTGGCGCGACTACCGCGAGCCGATGCAGGGCAGCCAGCTCAAGCAGATGAACGTGCTGAAGCCTTACGCGGTCACCAGGTCCTACGGGCTGGTGGTCCATTGCGACCAGAACATGAAGCCGCTGTCGAGCTTCCATTCGCGGGCCGACGGCACGGTGCACGGCACGATCAGCGCCTGCGAGGTCGACGACGATCTGCTCGTCGCCTCGCGCGGCGGGTCGAGGATCGTGCGCGTGGCCAAGGCCGCCAGCGGCAAGCGGGGTTAAGCGATGTCGGATAACGTTATCGAGCTCAGGGACGCGACCAAGGCGTTCTCGCGCATCCCCGCCTTCAGGAACGTGACTTTCGACCTGCGCAAGGGTGAGATCCACGCGCTGCTCGGCGAAAACGGCGCCGGCAAATCGACGCTGACCAAGGTCATGGCCGGCGTGTTCAAGCTGACCGAGGGCAAGCTGTTCTTCGACGGCAAGGAGGTGTCTTTCGCCACGCCCGCCGAGGCGCTGCGCGCCGGCATCGCCATGGTGTTCCAGGAGACCAATCTGGTGCCGGCCATGACGGTTGCTCAGAACCTCTATCTCGGCGAGGAGAAGATGTTCAACCGGCTGCGCGGCCTCTACATCCAGGCGCGGCAATTCCTTGCCGGCATGGGGTTCCAGGTCGACCCGACCGCGCAGGTGAGCACGCTGGGCGCCGCCCACAAGCAGATGGTGGAGATAGCCCGCGCCGTCCACCACAAGGCCCGCGTCATCATCTTCGACGAGCCGACCGCGACGCTGACGCCGGAAGAGAAACGCCATTTCTTTAACCTGCTGCAGCGGCTGGTGAAGGAAGGCATCGCCATCATCTTCATCACCCACGCGCTGGAAGAGGCGCTCGCCGTCGCCAACCGGATCACCGTGATGCGCGACGGCGAGATCGTGGCTTCGGGCGAGGCCAACGGTTTCACCCGCGCCTCGATCGTGCAGGCCATGGTCGGCCGGACCCTCACCGAAACGCTGCATGGCGAGGTCAAGCGCACCGCGCGACCCTATGGCGACAAGGTGCTTTCGGTCGAGAACCTCTCCTGCGCCGGCCTGGTGCGCAACTCGTCCTTCTCCGTCTTTTCGGGGCAGGTCACCGGCATGTTCGGACTGGTCGGCGCCGGCCGCACCGAGATGGCCAAGGTCGTTGCCGGCCTGTTGAAGCGCAACATCTTCCACGGCGGCGAAATCCGCTTGCTCGGCAAGTCGGTGCGTTATCGCGTGCCGCGACCGGCGGTGCGCGACGGCATCGTCTATGTGACGGAGGACCGCAAGTTCGACGGCTTCTTCGAGACGATGACGGCTGGCGAGAACCTGCAGATCGGCGAACTGACCGACAAATCCAACCCGGTGTCGATCGTGTCCCTAACGCGCGCTAGGGAGCTTGCCAAGCAATGGGGCGAGCGTCTGAGGCTGAAGCAGATCAGCGAGCGCGCCAGGATGATCGAGCTTTCGGGCGGCAATCAGCAAAAGGTCGTGATCGCCAAATCGCTGATCCAGCAGCCCAAGTTGGTGATCTTCGACGAGCCGACGCGCGGTGTCGATGTCGGCGCCATCGTCGAGATCCACCAGCTCATCAGCGATCTTGCCGATCAGGGCATGGCCGTCGTCGTCATCTCGTCTTATCTGCCGGAAATCCTTGCGGTTTCGGACCGCATTCTGGTCGTGAAGCGCGGCCGCGTGGTCGAGGAGATGATGCTGTCGGACGCAACCGAAGAACGCGTGATGTTCGCCGCCGTTCATTGAACCGGAACAGATTTGCTGGCTAAGGCCTGGAACGGCCCTATTGCCTTGCAATCGCTTCCGCGTCTGAATAGGTCAGGAGGCCAGATCACCTGCCCGAGCGGACATGTCCAGCATCAATCTCAAACTTCTGCAGACATTCCTGCTTGCCGCGGAAAACGGCAGCTTCCGGCGCGCGGCCGAAGAGAGCAACCGCTCGCCTTCGGCCGTTTCCATGCAGATACGCGACCTCGAGGAACAGATCGGCATCTCGCTCTTCATCCGCACGGCGCAGCGCGCCAGCCTGACGCCGGAAGGCCAGGTTCTGTTCGAGGAGATCGCCAATGCGATGTCGCAGGTGCAGACCAGCCTCGACCGGCTGACCGAGATCGCCGCGCGGCGCAAGGGCAAGGTGCAGATCGCCTGCGCGCCAACGCTGGCGGCGAGCCGGCTGGGCGACATATTGGCGACGTTCAAATTGCGCTATCCGCGCTCGATCGTCGAGGTCATCGAAACCCCGCCGCAGGCCGCGCTTGCCCTGTTGCAGCAACAGGAGGTCGAGTTCTATCTCGGCCCGGAAGTGCCGAACCTCAACGACTTCCAGTTCGAGTCGATCCTGGACGACCCGCTGATGGCCTGCATCCCGGTGGAGACCTACGGCGGCGAGAAGAAGCTCAATCTGTCCGACCTCAAGCGCTTCCCGCTGATCCTGCTCAACCGCAAGACGGCGGTTCGCGGCCTTCTCGACCGGCTGACGGCGGCGGAAGGGATCGAGCTCAAGCCGCAATACGAAGTCGAAAGCGCGCAGACGGCGGTGGCGCTGGTGTCGTCGGGACTTGGCGTCTGTGTGGTGCCGGGCATCGCGATCTCGCGCAATGACGAGCGTATGTGGGTGGTGCCGATCGACCATCGCGACGCCCACCGCGCCGTCGGCATCATCACCGCGCGCGGCTATGTGCATCACTCCTTTTCGGAGCAGCTGATGAACCTGATCCGCACCAATCTGCGCGAGCTGGCTCACTGACGGTTCTGCAGCGGCTCAATCCGTCTGGATCCAGACCGCCTTCGTCTCCAGATATTCGTGCAGGTGCTCGATACCGCCTTCGCGGCCGTAGCCGGACATCTTCATGCCGCCGAACGGCACGGCCGGATCGATGGCGTGGTACATGTTGACCCAGACCGAGCCGGCCTTGACGTGGCGGGCGAGCTTGTGCGCCGTGCCGAGGTTGGTGGTGAAGATGCCGGCCGCCAGGCCGTAAGGCGTCGCGTTGGCGCGCGCCACGGCTTCATCCAGCGTGTCGAAGGGCATGGCCGAAATGACCGGACCGAAGATTTCTTCCCGCGCGATCGTCATCTTGTCGGACACAGCGCCGAAGACGGTCGGCGCGATGAAGTTGCCGCCGTCATAGAGCTCGCCCGTCAGCCTTGACCCGCCGGCGACCAGCCTGGCGCCTTCGTCGCTGCCGGCCTTGATGTAGCCTTCGACCTTGCCGGCCTGCCTTGCGTTGATCAGCGGCCCGATCTCGGTCTCAGCCTCGATGCCGTGGCCGATGCGCAGCTTGCCGGCGAACTCCGCGACCCGGCGCACGAACTCGTCGTGGATCTCGCGCGCCACGAACAGGCGTGAGCCGGCGATGCAGATCTGGCCGGAATGCACGAACACCGCCATTGCCGCGACCGGCACGGCCTTGTCGATGTCGGCGTCGCGGCAGACGATGATCGGCGACTTGCCGCCGAGCTCCAGCGAGACGCGCTTGAGATTGGTGACGCCGGCGCGGGCGATCGCCTGGCCGGTCAGCGTCGAGCCGGTGAAGACGATCTTGTTGACGTCCGGGTGCTCGGCCAGCCGCGCGCCGGCCTCGGCGCCCGTTCCGGTGACGATGTTGACGACGCCGTCGGGCACGCCGGCTTCCTGCATCAGCTTCGCGATCAGGAGCGGCGTCAGCGACGCATCTTCCGACGGCTTCAGCACGACGGTGCAGCCGGTGGCAAGGGCCGGCGCGATCTTCCAGACCGAGGCGGCGGTCGGCGCATTCCAGGGAATGATCGCGCCGACGACGCCGACCGGCTCGCGTCGGGTGAAGGTGACGATCTCGCCGGGGATCGAATTGTCGATCGCCTCGCCGTGCAGCGCGGTCGCCATGCCGCCATAGAAGCGCAGCATGCCGATGACCCGGCGGCGGTTGGCCAGCGTGCGCGTGATCGGCAGCCCCATGTCGAGCGTGTCGGAGACGCTGAGCTCTTCCCAATGTTTTTCGAAGAGGTCGGCGATCCTGAGCAGCACGCATTGCCGCTCGTAGGGCGAGAATTTCGACCAGGGGCCTTCGAAGGCCGCGCGCGCGGCGGCCACCGCCGCGTCGATATCGGCGGCTCCGCCGCGCGGCACTGTCGCCAGCACCTCGCCCGTCGCCGGGTTCAGCGCCTGCATCTCTTCTCCGGACTGCGCCGCGACCCACTTGCCGCCGATGAACATCGGCCGGAATTCGCCCTGGTAGAGCGTCGTGGCCTTCGCCCTCGGGTCGAAGTTCAGCGTCATCGTCTCCTCCTCACGAATTCCGAGGCGACTATTACTCCCGCTTCGGGCGACCTCAAACAAGGAAAGCTAAAAGGGCGTTCAGATAATCGGACTGTGCAACGCGCGCGTCTTCCCCGATGGTGCCGGCAACGGAGGAACAGATATGAGACTTGCTGGCAAGGTCGCCATCGTCACCGGTGGCGGGTCGGGATTTGGCGAAGGCATCGTCAGAAAATTCGTCGAGGAAGGCGCGTCCGTCGTGCTGATGGATCGCGACGAAGCCGCGGCTTCGCGCGTTGCTGGCGAAGCCGGCGACAAGGTGCGGCCAATCACGGGCGACGTCTCGACGCTGGAGAGTTTTGTCGCGGCCGCCGACCTGGCGCGATCGGTCTTCGGCGGGCTTGACATACTCGTCAACAATGCGGGCGTGGCGCAGCCGCCGCTTCCGCTGGAGACGATGGACGAAGGCCTGTTCGACCGCATCGCCAACGTCAACATGCGCTCGATCTACAACGGCGCCCGCGCGGTGGTGCCGCATTTCAAATCGAACAAAGCAGGCGCCATCCTCAATGTCGCTTCGACGGGCGGCGTCTCGCCGCGTCCGAACCTCACCTGGTACAACGCCTCGAAGGGCTGGGCGATCGCAGCCACGCGCGCCATGGCGGTGGAGCTCGCGCCGTTCGGCATCCGCGTCAACGCGATCAATCCGGTCGCCGGCGACACGCCGCTTCTGTCCACCTTCATCGGCTCCGGCGAGGAAAACCGCGCCCGCGTTGTCGCCACCATTCCGATCGGCCGGCTGTCGACGCCGCAGGACATGGGCAACGCCGCGGCGTTCCTGTGCTCCGACGAAGCCAGCATGATCACCGGCGTCGACCTCAACGTCGACGGCGGCAAATGCATCTGAATATTTGCGGTTCCTGAGGGATTGGCGATGAAGGATGTCTACCAGATCGCGGTCGTGCATGGCGACGGCATCGGCCCCGAAGTGTGCGCCGCGGCCGTCGAGGTGGTGAAGGCAGCACTGGGGCCGGACTGCCCGTTGCGCTTCACCGAATATCCGGCCGGCGCGGAGCATTTCCTGAAGACGGGGCAGAGCTTTCCCCAGCCGACCTTCGAAGCGTGCCGGGCGGCGGATGCGATCCTGCACGGCGCCGGCGGCCTGCCCGGCGTGGTCTATCCGGACGGCACGGAAGCGGGGCTCGACTTCACGCTGAGACTTCGTTTCGAGCTCGATCTCTACGCCAATATCCGCCCCATCAGGCTCTTCGAAGGGGTGACGAGCCCGCTCGCCGGGGTGAAGGCCGGCGACATCGACTATGTCATCCTGCGCGAGAACAGCGAGGGGCTTTACGCGGCGCGCGGGGCAGGGGCGTTGCTGCGCGGCCAAGTGGCGGTCGACACGCTCGTGCAGACGCGCGCCGGCATCGAGCGCATCGTGCGCAAGGCCTTCGAGCTGGCGCGCCAGTCGAACGGCGCGCCGCGCGACGGCATCCGCCGGGTGACCTGCTGCGACAAGGCTAACGTGCTGCGCAGCTACGCGTTTTTCCGCTCCGTCTTCGACGAGGTGGCGAAAGACTATCCCGACATCGAGACGGAACATGCGCTGGTCGACGCCATGGCCATGCATCTCGTGCTGAAGCCCGGCCATTTCAACGTCATCGTCAGCGAGAACATGTTCGGCGACATTCTGTCCGACCTGGCGGCGGCGACGGTCGGCGGAATGGGCATGGCGCCTTCGGCCGAGGTCGGCGACGCGAATGGCTTCTTCCAGGCTGCCCACGGCTCCGCGCCGGACATTGCCGGCAAGGGCATCGCCAACCCCTACGGGACGATCCTGTCGGCGGCGGCGATGCTCGACTGGCTTGGCCGCGGACATGGCGACGAGGGGCTGCGCAGGGCCGCCGAACAGATCCGCCGCGTGACGGAGGCATGCCTGGCGAACGGGCTGCTCAGCGCCGATCTGAAGGGAAAATCATCGACCGCCGAGATCACCGGGAACGTCTGCGACCGGCTCGCGGCCTGAGGCGATGGGGCGGCTCGATCGCCGCGTTTCGTTGGAGGATTTCCGCCTGCTGGCGCGCCGCCGGCTGCCGAAATCGGTCTTCGAGTTCGTCGATGGCGGGGCGGGCCAGGAACTGACCCTGCGCGACAACCGCGCCGCCTTCGAGCGTATGCGGCTGCTGCCGCGTGTTCTGACCGACGTATCCCGGCCCGACCTCACCACCACCTTGTGGTCGAAGACCTATCCGACGCCGCTGGTGATCAGCCCGATGGGGTCCTGCGCGCTCGTTCGCCCCGGCGCCGACATTGCCATTGCTTCAGCGGCAGCGGCCCGCGGTATTCCCTACACGCTGTCGACCATGGCGACGACCGGCATCGAGCGGATGGCAAGGGCGGTCCAGGGGCCCCTCTGGTTCCAGCTCTATGTGCTGAAGGATTTCGAATTCAATCGCCGGCTGGTGCGGCAGGCTGAAGAGTTCGGCTATTCGGCGCTGGTCGTCACTGTCGACCTGCAGACGGGCGGCAAGCGCGAGAAGGATCTGAGAAACGGAATTTCGATCCCGCTCAGGCCTTCTTTGCGGCACATGATCGAAGGGATGGCGCATCCGGCCTGGTCGTTTCGCCTGCTTCGCGGCGGCCTGCCTCAGTTCGAGAATGTCCGTGGTTACCTCGGTGACACCAGCGCGGGGCTGACGATCGCAGCGCGCGTCGGCCGCAATCTCTACGCGGGTTTCGACTGGGACGACTTCCGCACGATCCGCAACTGGTGGAAGGGGCCGCTGATCGTCAAGGGCGTCCTGCACCCGGACGATGCCGCGAGACTGATCGGGGAGGGTGCTGACGGGATCTGGGTGTCCAACCATGGCGGCCGCCAGCTCGACGGCGCGGTCGCGAGCATCGATGCGACCAGCGCCGTGCATGCGGCCGTTGGCGGCCGGGCTCCGATCCTCATCGATTCCGGCATCCGAACGGGCGTGGACGTCATCAAGGCAAAAGCGCGCGGCGCGGCCGCTTCGGCCATCGGCCGCGCCGCGCTGTTCGGCGCGGTGGCAGGACAGGTTGGCGTCGATCGTGTGCTGGATATCTTGCTCGAGGAAATCGCCTCCGGCCTGAAGCTTTCCGGAGTGCCCGGTTTTCAGCAAGTCGGCCCAGACCTGATTGCGCCTGCGGCCTAACCGAACCTAACCTTTGTCGCGCCAGACCTGTGGTTTGCCGAGGCGCCAGGTTGCGCCGACCATGGCCGGCGGTTATGCCGGGCCAGGATTTCCCAACGAGAGGCAACCGATGAAGGTCGTTTCCACCTCCAAATCTCATGGCGGCATCCAGGGCGTCTATACGCACGCTTCCGAGGCCTGCGCCTGCGACATGACCTTCGCCGTCTTCGTGCCGCCCCGGGCCAAGGACGGGCGGCTCCCGGTCCTGTGGTATCTGTCGGGTCTCACCTGCACGCACGCGAATGTCATGGACAAGGGCGAGTACCGGCGCCTGGCCTCCGAGCTCGGGCTAGTCATCGTGTGTCCCGACACCAGCCCGCGTGGACCGGCCGTTCCCGACGAAAAGGACAATTGGCAATTCGGCTGCGGCGCCGGTTTCTATCTCGACGCGACCGAGCAGCCTTATGCGAAGAACTACCGCATGTACTCCTACGTCGCCGAGGAATTGCCTGCGCTGGTCGCCGCCAATTTTGCGGTCGACATGTCGCGCCAGGCAATCTTCGGCCATTCGATGGGCGGGCACGGCGCACTGACGATCGCGCTGAAGAATCCGCAGCGCTACCGGAGCTGCTCGGCCTTCGCGCCGATCGTGCAGCCCTCGACGGCCGGCTGGTCGCGGCCGGCCTTCGAAAAATATCTCGGATCGGACGAAAAGAGCTGGCGCGCCTATGATGCGACGCTGCTGATCGAGGACGGCAAGCGGTTCCCGGAATTTCTCGTCGACCAGGGCACGGCGGATGGTTTCCTGAAGGAGGGCCTTCGGCCATGGCTGCTGGAAGAAGCCTGCGGGAAGGCAGGCATCGATCTGACCCTGCGCATGCAGGAAGGCTACGACCATTCCTACAATTTCATCTCGACCTTCATGGACGATCATCTGAAGTGGCATGCCAGCCGTCTTAAATGACATCCGCAGAATGCGGACCCCGCCGCAATCGAACGGTCCATTCCGGGTCACCCGTGACTGAAGGGATATCGGCGTTCACCTTCCGGTGAGCGCTCGTATTTCCGGCGGAACATTCCTCTTTTCGCGCTGTTAAGCCCCAGCAGCAGCGCGGAAAGGAGCTTGCGCATGGACAATCCGCGATCCACGGCAAGCATAGCCGGCCATCCCATCCATCCCATGCTCGTCACGATCCCGATCGCCTGTTTCGTCGGGACCTTGCTCACCGACATCGCCTACTGGCGGACGGCCGAAATGACCTGGGCCAATTTCTCGGCCTGGCTCCTGACCGTTGGTGTCATCGTCGGTATCCTGGCCGCCATAGCGGGGCTCACCGACTTTCTTGGCAGCCGCAGGATACGCGCCCAGCCGACGGCATGGCTGCATATGGCCGGCAACCTCGTCGCGCTCGTTCTGTCCTTCTTCAACATGCTGATCCACACGCGCGATGCCTGGACGTCCGTCGTGCCGACCGGACTGATCCTGTCGGCGCTGGTGGTGATCATTCTGCTCTTCACCGGCTGGCTCGGCTGGGCGCTGGTCTATCGCCATCATGTAGGAGTGGCCGATGAGACGGTTTGACTGCGCGATAAGATGGCCGACCGCGGCGCTCTGCTGCGCAGCGGCGCTGAGCATTGCCGGCTGCAGCGACGACAACACCGATCCGAACGCGCAGATCGGCCCGAACCCGAAACTGCCGGAGATAAATCAGTACCTGTTCCCGCCAATGCATCTGGCCTCGGTGGTCGGCTGGAAAAACAATGAAAAGCCGGCCGTCGCACAGGGTCTGCAGATCGAGGCGCTGGCCAAGGGACTTCAGCATCCGCGCTCGATTTACGTGCTGCCCAATGGCGACATACTGGTGGTGGAGTCCAAGGCGCCGGATGAAGCATCGGTCAAGCGGCCGAAGGATATCGTCATGGGCTGGGTCGAAAGCTGGGTGACCTCCGGCGGCGACACCGGGCCGAGCAACCGCATCACGCTGCTGCGCGACACCAATGGCGACGGCAAGCCGGATTACCAGGGCGTGTTCCTCGACCATCTCAATTCGCCCTTCGGCGTGGCGCTGGTCGGCAACGACCTTTATGTCGCCAACACGGACGCGATCGTGCGCTACCCCTACCAGCCGGGCGATACAAAGATCACGGCGCCGGGCAAGGTGCTGACGGAACTGCCGGGCGGGCCGATCGATCACCACTGGACGAAGAGCCTGGTGGCGAGTCCAGACGGCTCATTGCTCTATGTCGGCGTCGGCTCGAACAGCAACATCACCGAGAACGGCATCCAGGCCGAAAAAGATCGCGCCGCGATCTGGGAGGTCGACCGCGCCACCGGCCGCTCGCGCATCTTCGCCAGCGGGCTGCGTAATCCCAACGGCCTGTCGTTCGAGCCTGAGAGCAAGGCGCTGTGGACGGTGGTCAACGAGCGCGACGAGCTCGGCCCGAACCTCGTGCCGGACTATATGACGTCGGTGAAGGACGGCGCCTTCTATGGCTGGCCCTACAGCTACTACGGCCAGCATGTCGATCCGCGCGTGATGCCGCAGCGCCCGGACATGGTGGCCAAGGCCATCCCGCCGGACTATGCGCTGAGCTCGCATGTCGCGCCGCTCGGGCTCGCCTTCTACACCGCAAGCAACCTGCCGCAATCCTATCGCGGCGGCGCCTTTGTCGGCGAGCACGGCAGCTGGGACCGCTCCCAGTTCAATGGCTACAAGGTTGTCTTCGTGCCGTTCAGCGGCGGGCATCCGAACGGCATGGTGCAGGACGTCGTCACCGGCTTCCTCAACGACAAGGGCGAGGCGAGGGGTCGCCCGGTCGGCGTTGCCGTCGATAAATCCGGCGCGCTGCTGATTGCCGACGATGTCGGCAACACGGTGTGGCGTGTCACCGCGGCGCCGGGATCGACGTGAGGAAAGGCATCCTTCCATACTACCGTCCGGCCTGGCCGATCAATTGAACAGGTGTCGTGGAGGCGCGATAATCCGGCTGGAAGCAGTGGGATCCCGCGCAGGAGACTGTGGCGTCTGGCGCAGAGACCTGGGCAAAGCGCGGCGCGGCAAGATCGGCGGCCAACGGCACCTCGACCAATTGGGCAGGAACGATCTGGCGGCTGACGCATTTTGCTTCGCGTCAACAGCCGAGGGACCCGATGCGCATTGCCCATGTCGCGCCGCTCTATGAATCGGTGCCGCCGAAACTCTATGGCGGGACCGAGCGGATCGTCTTCTACATCACCGAAGCGCTGGTCGAGCTCGGCCACGATGTCACGCTGTTCGCGAGTGGCGACAGCGAGACGTCGGCCAGGCTGGTGCCCGCGCGTGACCAGGCGATACGTCTCGATCCGCGGCCGAAGAAATCGGAGATCGCCGCGCATCTGGCGATGCTTGCCGAGGTTCGCGAGCGCGCCCGCGAGTTCGACGTCATCCATTTCCATCTCAGCCACTTCCTGCATTTTCCGTTCTTCGAAGAACTCGCGGGGCGGACGGTGACGACGCCGCATGGCCGGCTCGACTATGTCGACCTGGCTCCGGCCTATAAGCGCTTCCCGCGTTTCCCGATGATCTCGATTTCGCACAGTCAGAAGCGCGGTCTGCCCGACGCGAACTGGCTCGCCACGATCCATCACGGACTGCCCCTCGACGCCTACCAACCGACCTATGAGCCGCAGGCGGAAGAACCATATCTCGCCTTCCTCGGGCGCCTGTCGCGCGACAAGCGGCCGGACCGCGCCATCGAGATCGCGCGACGGTGCGGGTTGAGGTTGAAGCTGGCGGCCAAGATCGGCGACGACGACCGCGCCTACTTCCGCGACAATATCGAGGTGCTCATCGATGGCGACCGCATCGACTATGTCGGCGAGATCACCGAGGACGAGAAGGCCGAATTCCTAGGCAACGCGGCGGGTCTTTTGTTTCCCATCGACTGGCCGGAGCCGTTCGGCCTCGTCGCGATCGAGGCCATGGCCTGCGGCACGCCGGTGATCGCCTGGAACCAGGGCGCCTTGCCGGAGATCGTCGACGACGGCATCACAGGTTTCGTCGTGGACAGCGTCGACGCCGCGGTCGCGTCGATGCCGGCGCTTCTCGATCTCGACCGGCGGCAGGTGAGGGCGGCGTTCGAGAAAAGGTTCTCGGCGACAAGAATGGCAAGCGACTATCTTGCTGCCTATATGCGTCTGACCGGCATGCCGGAGGCCAAGGCCTCCTGACCTTCATCCCGAGAGCCGATGATTTCAGGTCTGTTCGACCTAAAATCTCAATCTGGCTCTAAATCAAAGAGATAGAGCATAATGTCGTCCGAAAGCCGCTTCACACTTTTCGGCATCATGCTTTAGGGCGGAGCAAACGAAGAGGTGACGAATGACGGAACTCGACGAGCGCAAGCTCGATCCTGCCGTAGCCCTTTCTTCACTCGACGAGACCGCGCCGCGCGAACCGCACCGGCTTTTCGCCCTCAAGCAGGGCGACTGCTTCGCCGTCGCCGACGCCTATGGCGACATCAGGGGCTCGGGCGATGGCTTCTTCCGCGACGACACGCGCGTGCTCTCGGAATTTCGGCTGACCATCGGCGGCAGGCAGATGTCACTGCTCGGCGCCTCGCTCAGCCAGGACAATGTGCTGTTCACGTCCAACCTGACTAACCTGCCGATCCAGAGCGCCGTTGGCCGCGACATCCCGCAAGGCGCGATCCATATCGAACGGGTCAGGCTGATCTGGCAGGACCGGCTGTTCGAGCGCATCACGCTGTCCAACTACAGCCGCGAGCATTCGACCATCACCGTCTCGCTGCATTTCGCCGCCGACTTCCGGGACATGTTCGAGGTGCGCGGCTCGACGCGGGTGAAGCGCGGCACGACACATGTCGCCAAGACCGAAAAGGAGTCCGTCATGCTCGGCTATGATGGCCTCGACGGGCTCCCACGGCTGTCGGCGATCTCCTTTTCGCAGGCCCCCGACAAATTGAGCGACAACCGCGCCGACTTCCTGATCGCGGTGACCAAGCGCAGCCAGAAAGTGCTTTATGTCGAAGTCGGACCGGAAGTCTCCGAGGCTCCCAGTCGCGACCGTTTCCGCGCCGCGGCGGCACGGGCCCGCTTCGGCATGCGTGCCAAGCGGCGTCATGGCGCTACGGTGCACAGTTCGGGTCGCGTCTTCAACGACTGGGTCGAGCGTGCCCGCGCCGACGTGGCGCTGCTCACCACCGAGCTTGCGACCGGGCCCTATCCCTATGCCGGCATCCCCTGGTTCTCGACGGCGTTCGGCCGCGACGGGGTGATCTCCAGCCTGCAGATGCTCTGGCTCAATCCCGGGCTGGCGCGCGGCGTGCTGGCTTTTCTGGCCGAGCACCAGGCGACCGAAACGTCGCCCTTTTCGGATTCCCAACCCGGCAAGATCATGCATGAGACGCGCAAGGGTGAGATGGCGGCGCTGCGCGAGCTTCCCTTCGGGCGCTACTATGGCGGCGTCGACACCACGCCGCTCTATATCCATCTGGCTTCCGCCTATGCCGATCGCACCGGCGACATGGCCTTCATCGACAAATTGTGGCCTTCGCTCAAGGCCGCCGCCGAATGGACGGAGGAGGCGAGCCGCGCCACCGGCTTCGTCACCTATCAGCGCGCCGCCGAGTCCGGCCTTGCCAACCAGGGCTGGAAGGACAGCTTCGATTCGGTGTTCCACGCCGACGGCCGCATTCCAAAAGGGCCGATCGCGCTCGTCGAGGTGCAGGGCTACGTCTTCGCCGCCTTTCGGGGTATGGCGGCGCTCGCACGCCGCCGCGGCGAATTCGCCGACGCCGAGCACTGGGAGAACCGCGCCGAGGAAATGCGGGTCGCCGTGGAACGCGACTTCTGGCTCGACGACATGAATTTCTACGCCCTGGCCATCGATGGCGAGGGCGAGCCCTGCAAGGTCCGAACGTCGAACGCCGGGCACCTGCTGTTCGTCGGACTGCCGCAGCCCGAGCGGGCCAGGCTGGTCGCCGACCAGCTGCTATCGGCCTCCTTCCATTCCGGCTGGGGGCTGAGGACGCTTGCCGACGACGCGGTGTTCTTCAACCCGATGTCCTACCACAACGGGTCGATCTGGCCGCACGATACGGCGCTCTGCGGCGTCGGCCTGGCGCGCTACGGCGAACGCGACAGCGTGGTGCGGCTGATGAGCGGCACGTTCGAGTCGGCCGTGCATTTCAACATGCGGCTGCCGGAACTGTTCTGCGGCTTCGCCCGGGCTCCGGGCGAGGCGCCCATCGCCTATCCCGTGGCTTGCCTGCCGCAGGCCTGGTCGGCCGGTTCCACCTTCATGCTGATGCAGGCATGCCTCGGGCTGGAGATCGATGGCTGGAAGGGCGAATTGCATGTCACGCGTCCGAGGCTGCCGATCGGCATCGATACGCTCATGATCAGGCACTTGGCGGTCGGCGACAAAGCGATCGATCTCACCTTCCAACGGGTCGGCGACCGCGTTGCCGCCTTCCTGTCCGACCGACATGAAGGCCAGGTTCCGCTCATCGTGCGAACGTAAACAAAGCGCCACAACCCCGCGTCCAACAATCGAAATATGTCGGAACTGATCGCTGGTTCGCGCGTTGCAGACCTAAAGCGCGTCGCGATCTTTCAGATTCGCTCCATGCGCTTTAGGTTTTTGATTTTACGCATGTCTTTATCCCGAAACCGGTTCCCACTTTCGGGAGACATGCTTTAAGCCGGTCTGCCCGTCCGCGGCCGGCAAGAACGAAAACAATGAACGGACGGCCGGAGGCAACCTGGCATTTCAATGACACAATACGGCGCCGACCTGCTACTAGTCCTTATTCTCGCAAGCCTCGGACTGTCCGCATTAGCGATTATCATTTCGATATCCCGACACCGTCGCAACAACCCGATGGCGTCGGCCGTGCCGGGTTCCGGCGACGACTCCGCCACCGAAGCCGCGCGCAAGGTGCTGCGCGAATTCGAGAAGAACGGGCAGTCGGTCGATGCGGCTCTGGTCTCATGGTCGCCCGACACCCTGCGCAAGATCCTTGCCGACGAATTGCCGGAAGCGCAGGTGATCGTCGTCTCCAATCGCGAACCGTATATCCACAACGAGACCAGAGACGGCGGCGTCGAGCTCGTTGTCCCAGCAAGCGGTCTGGTCTCGGCGCTGGAGCCGATCACGCGCGCCTGCGCCGGCACCTGGATCGCCTATGGCGGCGGCAGCGCAGACCGCCGGATGGTCGACAAGGGCGACCGGGTTCAGGTCCCGCCCGGTAATCCGTCCTATACGCTGCGGCGGGTATGGCTGAGCGACGACGAATATCAGGGCTACTATCTCGGCTTTGCCAATGAAGGCCTGTGGCCGCTCTGCCATATCGCCTTCACGCGGCCGATTTTTCGCGAGTCGGACTGGGAGGCCTATGAAACCGTCAACCGCAAGTTCGCAGACACGGTGGTTGCCGAGGCGCGCAACGAGCGGCCGATCGTGCTCGTCCAGGACTATCACTTCGCGCTTTTGCCGCGCATGATCCGCGAGCGGTTGCCGGAGGCGATCGTCATCACCTTCTGGCACATCCCCTGGCCGAACTCGGAGGTGTTCAGCATCTGTCCCTGGCGCGAACGCATCTTGGATGGCCTGCTCGGCAGCTCGATCGTGGGTTTCCACACCCAGTTCCACGCCAACAATTTCACCGAGAGCGTCGACCGCTTCATGGAAAGCCGTATCGAGCGTGCCGATGCCGCCATTTCCTATGGCGGCCAGGTGACGCTGGTGCATTCCTATCCGATTTCGATCGAATGGCCGGTCGAGCTCCTGAAATCCCTGCCCAGCGTCGAGGAATGCCGGACGCGCGTCCGCAAGCGGTTCAGAATTCCAGTCGGCGCCAAGCTGTGCGTCGGCGTCGAGCGTCTCGACTACACCAAGGGTATTCTCGATCGCTTCCATGCGCTGGAGGAGCTGTTTATTCGCCATCCCGAGATGGTAGGCAAAGTCGTTTTCCTGCAGGTCGCGGCGCCGAGCCGCGGCACGCTGCCGGCCTACAAGCATCTGCATGAGGAATGCCTGCGCTACGCGGAGGAGATCAACCAGCGCTACGGCAGCGAATCCTACCGGCCGGTCGTCATGGTGGCCGAGCACCATTCGCAAGCGGCGGTCTATGAACTCTATCGCGCCGCCGACATCTGCCTCGTCACCAGCCTGCATGACGGCATGAACCTGGTTGCCAAGGAATTCGTCGCGTCGCGCGACGACGAGCAGGGCGTGCTTTTGCTCAGCACCTTCGCCGGCGCCTCGCGCGAGCTTCTGGAGGCGCTGATCGTCAATCCTTACGACGCGGCGATGATGAGCGAGGCGATGCTGCAGGCGCTGACCATGGGACCGGACGAGCAGCACGAGCGCATGCGGCGCATGCGCGACATCGTGCGCGACAACAATGTCTATCGCTGGGCCGGCAGCATGCTGCTCGACGCGGCGCGGCTGAGGAAGCGCGGCGACCTGGATCGGGTCACCGCCTTATACGAGCGGCCGGCAAGCCCCACCGGCGACAATGTCGTGTCCATGTTCGAACGCAAACAGGCAGTGGGATTTAGATGAACATTCAGGCAGACCTTACCCCGCCGCTTCCCGCGGGACGGTGGGCGCTTTTCCTCGACATCGACGGCACCTTGCTGGAGCACGCGGCGCATCCCGACGCCGTCTCGGTCAGCGAGGAATTGCGCGTTCTCCTGCAGACGATCGAGCGGCGCCTGGACGGCGCGCTCGCCTTCATCACCGGGCGCTCCATCGCAGCCGTGGACCATCTGTTCGATCCGTTGAAGCTCAGGATCGCCGGCCTCTATGGGCTGGAACACAGACTAGCGCCGGACGGACCGATCGAAGCCGCCGACGAGCCGGCGGATATGGCGGCGCTTGCCGACGAGATTGAACTCGAGCTGGCAAGCCAGGCCGTCTATGTCGAGCGCAAGGGGCCGGTGCTCGCGATCCACACCAGGGCCGCGCCGCAGCTTCTGGCGCGGGCGACGGAGCTGGTCGAGGCTGCGCTTGAGCGCCTGCCGAAGGGCTACCGCGTGATCGCCGGCAATGCCGGCGTCGAGCTGATGCCGCTCGAAGCCGCCAAGGGCGCCGCGATCCGGCGCTTCATGCAGCTCGATCCCTTCACCGGCAGGCGTCCGGTGTTCCTCGGCGACGACACTTCCGACGAGAATGGCTTCGAGACGGTCAACGCCGCGGGCGGAATCTCGATCCGCGTGAAGCCGCAGGGCCAGACTGCCGCCCGCTTCGCCATCGAGGATGTCGCGAGCGCCATAGCCTGGCTCGAAGCCAATTTTGCGGCGCCTGCCGCGCAGGCGTCCAGCCGCAATCTCGTTGCCTAAACCGGCTAGTTACTCCGCAGCTACTGCTGCTGCAGGCCCGTGATCATCGCGATGATCTCGTTCTTGTCGGTCTTCCTGGTCTCGCGCACGCCGATCTGCTTGCCGCGCCTCAGGACGCAGATGCGGTCCGACAGCTTGAACACCTGATCGAGGCTGTGGCTGATGATCAGGATGCCGACATTGCGCTGCTTGAGCGATTGGACAATCGCCTCCACCCTGGCGGTCTCGGCGACGCCGAGCGCGGCCGTCGGCTCGTCGAGCAGGATCAGCTTGCTCGCCCAGTGCGTCGCCCTGGCGATCGCGACGCCCTGGCGCTGACCGCCGGAGAGGTCGCGGATGGTGGCGTGCGCGGAAGGGATGCGCACGTCGAGCTCCTTCACCAGTTTTTCCGTCTCGTCGATCATGCGGCGGCGGTCGAGCAGGCCGAAGCGGTTCAGCGGCTCGCGACCGAGGAACATGTTCATATAGACCGTCTGCTGGTCGGCCAAAGCGAGATCCTGGTAGACAACCTCGATGCCATGCGCGCGCCCCATCGTCGCGTTCGACATCGTCACCGGCTTGCCCTCGATCGTGATCGTGCCCGAGGAGGGCGGATGCACGCCGGAGATGATCTTGACCAGCGTCGACTTGCCGGCGCCGTTGTCGCCGACAAGCGCGACGATCTCGCCAGGAAAGACCTCGAGCGAGAAGTTCTCGATCGCGGTGAGGCCGCCGAAATGCTTGCGGATGTCCTGAAGCTGAAGGATGGGGGCGCTCGCATTCATGGTTTTCTCCTAGACGGGCCAGGCATAGGGCTCGCCAAAACCGTTCTCGATCGTTTCAACCACAGGCTTGCCCTTCGAGATGCCTGAGACGCCGACAACATAGGCGCGGGTGACGAAGGCCTGGCCGCGGAAGCCGAAGACGGCGCTGTCGCCTGGCCTCGGCGCATTTGCGCCGGCGGCGTCGATCATGGCGTAGTAGTCGATCGCCGAAGGCGGCGGCACTTCGACGCTTCTGAGCGCCGACGCGGCGGTGGTCGGCTCGGCCGAGACGATCGCCTTGACGTCATAGTCCGGGAAGATCGGATCGATATAGAAGCCGCCGCCGAAGCAGTAGGCCTTGCCGCCCGACAGATGCGACACTTCGGTGAGGTAGAGCACGGCAGGCAGTTCCGGCAGGTCTTCCATGACATGCAGCGCCGTGGTGCCGTGCAGGCCGTTGCCGGGTTCGCATTGCGTGGCGCCGGCTTCCGCCAGCGCGGCCAGCATGACGCTCGACGTGGTACCCGGCGCGTTGATCTCGACCCGCTTGCGGCCCGCCTTGGCGAGCGCCTCGGCTGCCTTGCTCAGCGTCGCCACATTGGGCGTCGGCAGCACTTTGCGCGCGGCATGGTCGAAGAGCAGGGCAGGGAAGGTGGTGATGCCGGCGAAGCGGCCGCCCGGAACGGCGTCCAGTCGATCCGCGACGGCCACAACATCGCCGGCGTCGAAGCCGCCTTCATGGCCGCGGTAGAAAATATCACCTTCGGCCGCGATGCGGGCGAGCAGGTGCTGGAC
>NZ_RZRX01000105.1:0-20160 GCF_003997405.1 Mesorhizobium sp. M2A.F.Ca.ET.042.01.1.1 | reverse complement strand
TGCCAAGACGGTGCGACGCCCCGCCGGCGAAGGTGCGTTCTTCGGAAGCCATCTGGCGACACATCGCGCTATCGACGGTCTGTCGACCTCTGACTTGGCCGCCGAGCTCCTGCGCTCTCGTATGTTCGTCGAACGGTGGACCGGTCGGACAACCTCGGCGTTCGCGGCACCCTACTCCGTCACCGACCGACGGCTTGGCCGGTTGGCCAGAGAGTGCGGCTATCGGATCGGCTTCGGCGGCAGACACGGGCCGGCGCACCTCGACTGCGATCCCATCGATCTTCCGCGCATCGAGATTCGCGGGGATCGCTCGCTCGATGACTTTGTTGCCATTCTCGAGGCCGCGCTCGAATGAACAAATTGCTTCCGCTTTTTTGTTTGGTGTCCCGCCCGACTACCTCGTTCGCAAGCCTATTGGGCGACTTGGGACACGGCTGACATCAGCTCCCGCGGGCTTGGCGCCGCGAACATGTATCGCCCACCCTCCGGAACTTCCGTGAAGCTCCAGCGGACGATCCCCTGCCGGTCCAGTAGGAACTGGCCGATCAGTTGTCCGTGTCCCGTCGCCATCATCTGCTGGTCGGCGTCGGTCACTTCGTAGTGGTCCCTCTTGTCGAGGAATTCGCTGGCCGTAAAAGGATCCATGGGACCGGGCAACTCGCCTGGTATGTCGACCCGCATATCCTTTGCCGCTGCCATCGAGACCTTGTACGGCCAGTTCGTCTCGTCTTGGGTGAATTCGAGATTGGGCAGTCCAAAGGCACGATGCGAAGCGCGTTCAGGGTCGGAGGCCGCAAGCAGATTCGGCATCGGGTGGTAACGGAAATAGAGTCGCGCCCGCTCGATCGGCGTGTTGACCACCGTCAGGCTCCCCACGCCCTTTTCGCGCAGCTCCGGATCAAGCCGCGCCTGGGCGGCGATATGGCGCCGGCAGAACGCGCAATGCAGACCTCGAAACAGGCCGACCAGCACCGGTTTTTGTCCGCGAAAGTCGTCAAGCGCAATCTTGCCATCCTGGGTGATGGCGTCGAGCACCACGTTCGGCGCACGGTCGCCCGGTTGAAGCGGTATCAAGTCAATGCGCGCTGACATTTCCAACCTCCCACCCCGGCTAGTCGAGAAAAGGCAGCACCACAAGCCCTTCCGGGTCGAGCCCGTGCTGGGCGCATATACCCTGCGCCAGGGAAAAGTAGCGTTCGGCCTCGGCCAGATTGTCGACGTCGAGATTGAGCGTTGCGAGACCATCATAGCACGGAAACAGCAGTTGCGGTTCGCCCGTTTCGCGAGCTACGTCCAGCGCTTCGTGGAATAAGCCAATCGCGAGTTCCGGACGGCCGTTGCACTGGTGGATTTGCCCAAGCACGATCAACGGCACCGACAGGTGCTCGCGCTGGTCGAGCGCCCGGTCGATCTCGATGGCCTTCTCGGCAGCGGGCACGCCCTCCGTCGGACAGCGATCCGTGAAGGTACAACAGGCGACCGCCAGATTGGCGAGGAGGCGCGCCTGAAAACCCAAATCACCAATATGGCGCGCCACCTCAAGACCACGCCGGCAGACCTCTATCGCCTTTGTCGGGTCGATGGTCGTGTAAAGCACGCCAAGATTGGTGTAGCCGCGGCAAGCCGTGCCCAGCAGGCCGGCGGCTTCGGCCAATTCGATGCTACGCTCGACCTGGCCAACGGCTTCGCGGTCTCGTCCAAGGCGTGCCAACGCGACAGCCTTGGTATTGAGCGCCTCGGCAGTCACAAGCGTGGCATCACGCCCAATCTCGGAGACATGTTCGGTTGTCAGCGTGCGTACGCAATCCAGCGCCGCGTCCGCCCATTTTGCCGCGAGAGCGTTGTCTCCGCTACGGAACGCCTGTCGGCCACGTTCTTGCCAGAGATGCGCCTGCTCGACCGGGGCATCGGCGCCATCGAGCAGCGCTGCCGCTTCGGCGTAGCGCGATTCGGCGTTGTCCCGCTTGCCGACGTCCCAGAGCAGCCGACCGATCTTGCGCAAAACCCGCGCCGAAGCGACACGATCGGCCGACGCGCGATATGCCTGCAGCACTGTCTCGTAGTGCTGGTGCGCGACGTCGCGGCGGCCTGCCGGGCCGCTCAAGTCGGCAATGCGCTCTGCGATTGCCAGTTTGAGCGGTGTTTGCCCGGTCGCGCCCAACGCAGTCAGTGCTCGCTCGTAGAAACGAAGGGCGTCGTCGTTGGCATATATCATGCGGGCGCGATCGCCTGCCGCCTGCAGGTAATGCGCGCCCCTCTCCCGCTCGACGCTCTGTGCGAAATGATGACCGAGCGCGGTCAAATCCTCGAGCCGTTCCGGCTTGTCGCCGCACAGTTGCTGCAAGGCAGCACCGACCCGCCCGTGGATTTCGGTGCGGCGTTGCAGGAGCAGGTTCTGGTAGATCACGTCCTGCAGCAACGTTTGCGTAAAGCGGTAGCTTTGGGACGAGACCGAGCCTGATCCGGCAACTTCCTCGATGATTTCCGCATCGCAAAGCAGCTCGCAGCCGGCTTCCAGGCGGCCGGGGTCGGCCGTCACGGCTTTCAGAAGTGCGGCGTCGAAGCGCGGGCCGATTACTGCGGCTTCCTGCGCAAACCGGCGCACCTCCTGGGGCAGCCGATCGACGCGGGCAAGCAACATTGCTTGGATAGTGGCGGGAATGCCGGTTGCGATTTCGCCTGCCACAGTCCGCCATCGCTGGCCCTCGCGCACCAGGACACCGCGATCGATAAGGCCCCGCACGATCTCCTCTACAAAAAGCGGATTGCCGCCGGCGCGCTCGAGGATCTGGTCGACAAGGCTGCCTGTGGAGCTTACCCAGCTCTCGCCGAAAAGCGCCGCCAGCAGTGCGCGTCCCTCATCACTGTTGAGCGGCGATAGCCTGAGCGCTGTGTGGCTGACCCGACTTGAGTCGAGCTGGTCGTTGTCCGGCGCCGGACGATGCGTGACCAGCAACATCAACCGCGTGCGTTCCAACCTGTCCATCACGAAACGCAGTGCCTCGAGCGACGCGGCGTCGGCCCAGTGGAGGTCTTCGACGACGATCAACAGCGGCGATAAAGCAAGCCGCCGTTCGATGATTGTGCGGACCGCGTAGAGAATTTGCCGACGCAACTGCTCGGGCTCGACATGCTGCAGGGTGGCATCGGGGTCGCCAAGGCCAAGCACATGGTAAAGCAGAGGCATCAGCCGCTGCGCCTCCTCGCCCTGCAGGCCAAGATCGGCGAGCAAGCCTGCAAGCTTGCCCCGCATTTCCTCCCCATTGTCGTTTTGCATCATCCCGGCGGCGCTGCGCACCACCGCGCCCAAGGCGCCAAATGATTGTTCCCCCAGCGGTGAGCACGTCGCCTGCCGCACGGCGACGTTGCGAAAACGATCCTCGTCGCCGACGCGGGCGACGAACTCCTTCACCAGCCGCGATTTCCCGATACCGGCTTCTCCGACAAGGCGGACAAGTTGGGCCGAGCCGCCGCACGCCTGGTCAAGGCTCGCCAGCATTCTATTGAGCTCCGCACCGCGGCCTATCATCGGCGCGCTGAGGCCGAGCGCCTCGAGCCCACGCGCTGCACGCGGCGTCGCAAGCGGTGCATCCAGTCGATGGACGAGCACGCTGCCGGCCTTGCCGCGAAGCGCGACATCGCCCAGCGACTCATATGAGAACGCATGCCGGGTCAGCCTGTGAGTGAGCTCGCCGACCAGCACCTCGCCCGGTGCGGCCAGCGATTGCAGGCGTTGCGCCGTATTCACCGTGTCGCCGGTCACCGAATAGGATTTGGCGGTGCCGATGCCCAATCCGCCGGTGACGACCGGACCAGTGTTTATGCCGATATGAAGCAACAGAGGCGAGCCGGAGTGGGAGGTGCTTTCGCCGAGCCGCGCCGTCCGGGCGATCATGTCGAGAGCGGCACGAAGCGCACGCTCCGGATCGTCCTCATGCGCGACCGGCGCACCGAACAAAGCGAGCAGCGCATCGCCGATGAATTTGTCGACGAAACCACCAAAGTTTCGCACGGCCGCCGTCAATTCCTTGAACAAGTCGTTCTGCAGCGCTTGCATGACCTCTGGGTCGAGCTGCTCGCTGAGTGTCGTGAAGCCGCAAAGGTCGGCGAACAGGACCGTCACCGTCCGGCGATCGGCGTCAGAGACGGGATGCAGCCCATCTTCGCTTTCGATGTTCGCCAGCAGCGACGGAGTTCGCGAAGGCGGCACAATGGCCCGGCTTGGCGCCGGAGCAGGCCGTTCGACGGCTTTTGCCGGTGCACCGACGCTTGTCCCGCATTTCGGACAGAACTCGAAATCAGGTGCGCACAGGTAGCCGCAACTGGCGCATGGCACGGGCTGGCGCCTCCCGCACTTCGGACAGAAAGCGAAACCGCCCTCAACCTCGAAACCACAGCCCGCGCAGTCCATCGGGCAAGACCTCACTGGGCGCCGTGACGGGCATGATCTTGCCACGTACTTCACGGCCAGGGTATTCACACAAGGATGAACCGATCGCCGTCGATCGGCAAGCGGCAGCGCAAATGGGCATGGAGCGACCAGTATGGGTTCAAGGAAGCAGCCGGATCGGAGGCCAAGCTCACCGATAGGTCGCCGTCGGTTGGCGTTGCGCACCAGAAAATCAACATGAATAGGGCCTGAAGCAAGGCTCAGGTCGCCTTGATCTCCGCCCGGCCGATCTTGCGCCATCGGGAGTCTTCGCGGACCAGTTTCAGGTCGTCGGTCGTCTCGGCAAGTGTCCGCAAACTATATTGCCGGAGCAGTTCCGGGAAGAGCGCCCCTTCCGGCAGGCCGGCAAGCTGCTCGCGGACCGATATCTTTTCATCGATGACCCGCATGCCCCAGGCATTTTCGCGCACCTGCAGCTCCGCAGCCAGATCGCGCTCTTCCGGCACGTTTTCGTCCAGCGCGGCCAGCAGGATCGAGTGGAAAAGCGCTACGTAGCCAATCTGTCTCAGGCCGCCCACGGCCCGCACGCGCGGCAATATGGCAAGGACGAGGAACATCAGGAACAGGTTCGGCAGCAGCACGCCGTCCAGCAGCGCCTGCCTGAGATGCGGCCGCTCGAACGGGATGGAAAGACCATGCGGCCTGTCAGGTTCGATCAGGTGTCCGTTCTCGAGGGCGAGCTTGCGCACGCGCTGCTCGCGGATGCCCCAGAAATAGTCCGTCGCATTGGGCAGGAATCTGCCAAACGGGCCCGATGCGGCCTCTTGCAACGCATGGTCGAGACGCTGGCGCCTTGCCGGCTCCATGAGCAGCCTGGAAAGAAGGCTGCCGTCATCGCCCAGGTGCCGCGCCACGGCAGTCGCGGCGAGCCGATCGTCGATGAAGACCGGCAGAGCCGTGCGGGAACGGTCCCAAGCGGCGACCAGATCCTCGTTGAGGGCTGTTAGCGCATCGGCGGCGGTTCCAAACACCTTGTCCTGGCTGGCAAGCAGTGTGCCCCGCCAGCGGCTGCCATCCGTTTCATCGCCAACCGCTTCGAGCACGCGCTTGTTGAGGGAGACAGGACCGGCCACGCAGACGCTCTTGCGGCACAGTTTGTGGCGCCCCAAGCCAAACAGGTTGACCTTGTCGTCGCCGAGATCAAGCCATCCCGGCCCCTCCCTGCCGACTGTCTCCATGGTCATCGTCGCTCCCATAAAGCCGAAGAAGGCCGACTGGCCGCTTTCGACCGCGCCAAGCCAGGCAAGCAGGATTGCATCGAATGTGATCCGGTCCATCAGAAGCAGGCAGTGAAGGCCTGACTGGATCACCGGTCTGTTCTCGAATTCATCGAGGGTCCTTCCGATCTCGTCGGGCTGCATGATCGCACCAAGGCGTTGACGTAGTACCTCGCGCAGGATAGAGCGGGCGGCGATCGCCGGGCCCGATACAGGCCTTGCCACAGGCCGCCACAGATGGCGGGCGTAATCGGAAACCGGTGCATTCCAGTTCTGCTCGATGTCGCGCACGACTTCAGGGCAGAGCAGCGACAGCACAGCCAGAATTTCCACCGGAGGCGTAGGGGTTGGATCGAAGACGGCGGTCATTGATCCCGTCTAGCCGCATGTGGTGCAAACGCCAAGGGAAACAGCGAATCTTAGAACCGCAGTCGGGCCATGCTCAGGAGGTCGTGGTACTGCCCGTCAGTAAAGCCGGCCTTCACGTGCCGACCTTCGACCTCGAAGCCGTGGCTTGTGTAGAGACGGATGGCCGGTTCGTTGTCGGCATAGACGGTCAATTCGACCCGCTTCAGGGCCCGCCAGTTATCGGCCACGTCGAGCAGAGCGCCGAGTATGGCAGAGCCGATCCCCTTGCCGACAAAGGCATCGTCAAGGCCGATATTGATCTCGCCGACATGCGAGCGGCGCGAACCCTGCACGACAAGGTTGCCATGGCCGACGACCTTGCCTTCCAGCTCCGCCACGATCCAGGTGGTTTCCTGGCCGGACTTGGCAATGCGCCGCTCCACCTGCTCCACCCTCTCGAAAGGCATCCTGAGAGTGCCCTGGCGGAAGCCCGGCATGTTGAAGATAGCGCAAAGCGCCTCCGCATCGCTTGGCCGGACGGCTCGGAGCTGCGGTTCGATTTTCTCGGAGGACGGCGAGGTCGTGCTGGTCATAGCGTTCCCGGCTAGAGCAATTCTAGGAGAAGTGTAAGCGGTTTCCGCCCGGAATTGGGTCAGAACAAAGAGATAGAGCAGTTCGCCGGTTCCTTTGAAACGGTGAAATGCTCTAAGGTGATCGGCCCGGCACGATGCACCGGACGTCACCCGAAAATCCAGTCGCCTCCATAATCTAGGATGCCGATTGCGAGCCAAAATACCGGGAGGCGGCGTAGAGTTTGAAGACGCCGCTGAGACCGATCCAGACGAAAAGGGCGAGCCAGCATAATGTCTTTGTTGCCGTCCAGTCGATCCGGTGCACCGCAGCGTCGGTGATGACCAGGCCAAGGATGGCAAGCAGGCCAACCAGCAGCTGCGCCAGGCCGAGCACCAGCAGTTCCTCGCGCGGAGCGTTTTTCCAGAGGAGATACACGCCGCCGGCGCCGGCGAGGAAGATTGCGCTGTAGACCTGGGCGTGGAAGGGATCGACCGGCCATGGCCAGCTGCTGCTGACCACCCGGGGGAACAGCAACATGCCGACGCCGTATAGCCCAAGGATCGCCGTTTCCGCTGACATGTAGCCGCGCCATGCGGGGGCTAAGGCCACGCCTTTTGCCCAAGGACGGGCCCTGGCCCGCCACAGGAACAGCCCGGATACCGCGGCCGAGGCAAGATAGACCAGGAACCAGAGCCAGGCCGATTTTCGTTCGAAGTTGAAATAGCCGAGATTGATGAACGAAGCCGCCGACACGATGACGGTGAAGATGAAGGCCATGACGAGCACCAGCCTGCCGGGCGACCAGCGATTCCAGAACAAGAGCGCCGCCATCACGGCCATTTCGGCGGTGTAGAAGCCGCCGAGGAAGCGGGCGCTGAACGGCGTGACGGGCCAGGGCCAGCGCGGCTTGACCAGCGCGGGCGCGAAAAACAGGCCGGCGCCCACGATCAGGACGATGATCACAGCCGCGGAGAAAAGGCGAAGAGCCCCTGGAAACGGCGGATTGTCGGATTTCGGCATGGGAAAGAGCCCCAAAGATCGATGCCCATGCGCCATCATAGTGCCGCTTGGAGTCGGAGAAAATCCGTCAAATGGAAATCGACCGTCGCCGTGTTTGTCTATTCGAATTGGCCGTACGGTCCGTTTCGAAGTAAAATGCGTCATTCGGACCAAGCGCGGTCCGGTCAACGCGCCCCCGGGGCGCATTTTCCGGAGCCTTTACGATGAACGAAGCTCAGGATCTGTTCTCGCTTCTGCGGCAATCGAGCGATGTCGATCCGGTGGCGATCGACGCGATCAAGCGAACCATCGCGGAGGGCGATGACCGCGAGCTGTGCCGCATCAATGTGCCAGCCTTCGCCAGCAAGCATGGTCTCGACGAGGAGCGCGCCATAGGCGCCTTTCTCCACGCGGCCCGGGTGGGCATCTTCGACGTCTCCTGGAATGTCCTGTGCCCCGGCTGCGGCGGCGTGCTCGACACCAACGCCACGCTGAAAACCGTG
Source organism: Mesorhizobium sp. M2A.F.Ca.ET.042.01.1.1 (assembly GCF_003997405.1). NCBI lineage: Bacteria > Pseudomonadati > Pseudomonadota > Alphaproteobacteria > Hyphomicrobiales > Phyllobacteriaceae > Mesorhizobium > Mesorhizobium sp. M2A.F.Ca.ET.042.01.1.1. The sequence goes on along the minus strand of NZ_RZRX01000105.1, from coordinate 12,070 downwards.
CAGAAGGACGAATATACATGCGCGCTTTGCGCCTCGGGCTATTCGCCGACCCTCGACGAGATGGTCGAGGTGACATTCACCGTCAGTCCCCGCATTCGCAGGATTGCCGCCCACAATCCACACGAACTGCCGGCAATTGAGTATTTCCGCCAGATCTACTGGGCGTCCGGCGTCGATCTGCCGGAGGGGGACGACTTTGCGAAAACGATGGAAGAGATCTCGCTGGAGGACATCGAACTCGCGCCCGGTGAGAAGGCGGTCCTAACCGTACAGCTTCCGCCCGAATTCATCATCGTCTTCGAGCCGGTAACTCATTCGGTGCAGTTCATCGACGTGAAGGGCGAACCGACGAAGGAGCGCCGAAGCCTCTCTTTGGTCTTCGACCGCGACCATGTCCAGAGCCAGACGCTGGAGATGCAGCCCGGGCCGTTGCGCATTTCGCTGGAGAACAGGACCGACACACGCGTGCTGCCGACGGTCTTCATCGCCGGCCAGGGCTTGCACGATCTGCTGGGCAGGCGCCGGCCCTTCCTCACAGCCAAGCGCCTGCTGACCAATCAGACGTTCCGCGATCTCTATCGCACGGATACGCTCGACATCAACCAGCGCCTGAAGATCACCAGCCTGACCTTCCTGTTCACCGACTTGCGCGGATCGACCGCGCTTTACGAGCGGGTGGGCGATCTTTCGGCCTTCGATCTCGTGCGCGCGCATTTCCAGGTTCTGCACGAGATCGTCGCGGCGGAGGCTGGCGCGGTGGTGAAGACGATCGGCGATGCGGTGATGGCGACCTTCGCGACGCCTGATCGTGCGATTGCCGCGGCCCTCAGAATGCGCGATGCCATGCGTGCGCTCAACGAGGAGAGCGGGCGCGAGGATCTGCTGCTCAAGATCGGAATCCATTCCGGCCCCTGCATTGCCGTGTCCATGAACGAGCGACAGGACTATTTCGGCCAGACGGTCAACATTGCTTCGCGGGTCCAGAATCTTGCCAACGCACAGGCGATCTTCGCCACTCGTGCGGTGGTCGACGACAATCTCACCGCCGATCTGCTGCGCAGGAAAGCGCTGAAGCCGGAGCCCCACGAGGTCTCGCTGCGCGGCATTGAGCGGGAGATTGCTGTCTATACGATCCCCTGAAGACTTCTCGACCTCTCACAGCCGCCTATAGATAAAATAACGATCGGCGGGCACCGAAGGCGGCGCCGGGAGGCGTCGCAAGTGAGGGTGATTGAGCGGCGTGCCGCTGACGGCGATGCCGCCGACGCGAAGCAGGCGCGCAGTCAGGTCGGGAAGCCAGGTAGCGGTCACGGCGTCGCGATCTTCATAGCCGGTGCCGATGTCGGCATGAACAAGAGCGGCGTCGATGCCAATGAACCTGATCGCCGTCTCGCGTATTTCGCCGAGTACGAGGTTTTCGGCTTCGGGAATTGAGCTGGCGTGAGCGGCCAGTGCGCGGTCGAACGCCACGATCCGGCGTCCGGGCAGGCGCTCGCGCAGATGATGAAACGTCCGGCCATTGCCGAGGCCGAGCTCGAGGACGGGGCCCTCGATGGTCGCCACCTGCGCGCAGACTTGATCGAGAATGTCGCGCTGCGCGGTCAGCCTGCGGATGAAACTCTCGAGGCGACTCATTGCATTTGTGTCCTGAACCAGCTCAAGAGATCGGCAATGCCCGGCACCGGAACGGTTCGCGGGAGAAACCCGAAGCGATGTATTAAACCCCGATCGAGCCTCGCGGCATATAGAGGCGAACGATGAACACTGCAACAAACGAACAGGCTGCCGACAAGGATCATACCAGGCAGAGCCGACGGCCCGGCGCGCAGCGGAATAACGATGTCACTTGTAGGGGTCCGCGGCGTCCCGCAGGCCGTCGCCGAGGAAGTTGAACGCCAGGATGACGAGAATGACGGGGAGGATCGGCAAAAGCAGCCATGGATAGAACGCGATCACGCTGACGCTGCGCGCCTCGGTGAGCAGGATGCCCCAGCTGGTTATCGGCGCCCGCAGGCCGAGCCCGAGGAAGCTCAGCGCCGTCTCGCCCAGGATCATGCCGGGGATGGAAATCGTCGCCGTAGCGATCAGATGCGACATGAAGCCGGGAATGAGGTGCCGGCGGATAATGCGGCTGCTGCTGGCGCCCATCAATTGCGCGGCCAGAACGTAATCCTCCTCACGCAAGGCTAGAAGCTTTGAACGCACGGCCCGCGCCAGCCCGGTCCAGTGGAGCAGCCCGAGGATTACGGTGATGCCGAAATAGATCAGGATCGGACTCCAGGTTATCGGCATGATTGCCGCCAGAGCCAGCCACAGCGGAATGCTGGGGATCGATTGCAGAACCTCGATTATCCGCTGAACGATCAGGTCGAAGATACCGCCATGATAGCCGGCCAGCCCCCCGATGACGATGCCAAGGAGGAAGCTGAAACCGATTCCGACGAGGCCGATCGTCAGTGAAATGCGTGCGCCATAGATAATGCGCGAGAGCACATCGCGCCCCAGCCTGTCAGTGCCGGCCAGAAAGAGCTGGCCGTTCTCGGCAGGGCAGACAAGATGCCTGTCACCTTCGATCAGGCCCCAGAACCGGTAACTGTCGCCCTTGCAGAAGAAACGGATCCGCTGAACATCATCCTGCTTGTCCATATAGTTCCGCTTGAGCGTGTCCATATCCAGCGTCATCTGGCGGCCGTAGACGAACGGTCCGACGAACTGGCCGTTGTGGAACAGGTGCACCTGCTGCGGCGGCGAATAGATGTAGTCCATGTTGCGCGTGTGCAGATTGTAGGGCGCCAGGAACTCGCAGATCAGTATCCCGAGATAAAGCGCTGCCAGGAATATGCCGGATATTAGGGCAAGCCGGTGCCGCCGGAATTTCCACCACATCAGCCGCAACTGCGAGGCCTGAAAGACCTTCGACTGCTCCGGCGTCATCGCCTCGACCGACTGCAGGTCAAAGGGCGCAATGGAAACGTAGTGTTGCAGTGGAGCACCCGGAGCGGGCAGCGGCGATTGCGTGTTCATTTGGTGCTGCCGCCCTGCAAACGAATTCGCGGATCAAGCAGCGCCAGCGCGAGGTCGGAAATCAGGACGCCGATGACCGTCAGGAAGGCGAGGAACATCAGGAATGACCCCGCCAGATACATGTCCTGGCTTTGCAGCGCCTTGATCAGCATCGGCCCGGTCGTTTCCAAAGACAGCACGATCGCCGTGATTTCGGCGCCGGAAATGATGGCCGGCAGGATCGAGCCGATGTCCGAAATGAAGAAATTGAGCGCCATGCGCAGCGGATATTTGACCAGCGCCTTGAAGGGATGAAGGCCTTTGGCGCGCGCGGTCACCACATATTGCTTGTGCAGCTCGTCGAGAAGATTGGCGCGCAGCCGCCGGATCATGCTTGCCGTGCCCCCGGTGCCGATGATCAAGACCGGGATCCAGAGATGGGCGAGGATCGATTTCGCCTTGGCCCAGCTCATCGGCTCGCCGAGATATTGCGGGTCCATGAGATGGCCGATGGACGTGCCGAACCAGATGTTGGCGAAATACATCAGGATCAGCGCCAGCATGAAATTCGGAATGGCAAGGCCGAGAAGACCGAAGAAAGTCAGGCCGTAGTCGCCCCAGCTGTATTGATGGGTGGCTGAGTACATGCCGATCGGAAAGGCGATGAGCCAGGTGAAGATGATCGTGACGAAGGAAACCAAAATGGTCAGCCACATTCGGTCACCGATGACATCGCGAACCGGCAGCTCATATTCGAAGGAATAGCCGAAATCGCCGTGCAGCATTCCGCCGACCCAGTAGAAGTAGCGAATGACCGGCGGCTTGTCGAAACCATACTCCTTGCGCATCATCTGGATGCGATCGGAATCCACCGCTTCGCCCTGAGCCCGAAGCTCTGCAACATAGCTGTCGAAATAGTCGCCCGGGGGAAGTTCGATGATCGTGAACACCAGCGCCGATATGATCAGCAGCGTTGGAACCATCACAGCAATGCGCCAGACAATATATCGAAGCACGCTCAGGACTCTCCAAGCCAGAATGTGTCCGGCATATAGACACCGAAATAGGCGGTCGGATCGTAGCCGTAGAGCGCCTTGTCAGGCAGATTGCGCAGCCTCGAGGACGCCAGAACCGGCTGATGCGTTCCGTTCACTGTGCCGATCGAAAACACCTGATCGGTGTAGATCGACAGCATTGAATTCCAGATTTCGGCGCGCTCCGCGGCTTCGGTCGAGACGTTCCAGCGCTTGAGCAAAGCCATCAACTCGACCACAGGCGGAAGATCGGGCGCCTCGCCGACCGTGCCATGGGACAGGTAGTGAGCACCCCAGAGCGGCCATTGCAGCTGGTCGTCCATGGTGGGGGCCAACTGGGACGGGTTCATGTCGGCGGTCGGCACACCATTGTCGATGCCTGACCAAATCGACATCATGATCTCGCCACCTAGCGCGCGGCTGCGGAAGATGTCTCGCTGCGAAGTCCGGACGAACAGGGCGATGCCGACCTGCCGCCAGTGATCGGTGATGAGTTCGAGCGCGTCCGTTTCCAGCGTGCTTTCGCCGGCCGTTTCCACGATGACCTGCGCCGGGCGTCCATCGGGGAGGATCCGCAGACCGTCATCGTCGCGCGCCTTAAGCCCGACCTCGTCGAGCAGCGCATTGGCCTTGTCGGGATCATGGGCAACCCAGGCTTTCGCGAATTCCGGCCGGTAGAGCGGGCTCTCCGGCAGGACCGTATCGGCACTTTCCTGCGCCAATCCGTAGAACACCGCCAAATTGATCTCGCGCCTGTCCACTGCGAGCGAAAGCGCGCGGCGCACGCGCACGTCGCGAAGAAGGCCACGCCACACCGGGTCGGCACAATTGAGGTTGGGCAGGAGCGCCAGCCGCGAACCCTGTGTGCGTTTCCAGAGATGCATCTTCACCGGGTAGCGCTTCTCCGCATCCTTCAGGAAGGAGTAATCGGCAAAGTCAATTCCCATGCATTGCAGGTCGCTCTCGCCGGCACCGGTCTTGGCGGAAATGATTGCCGATGAGCTGACATTCATGACCACCCGGTCAACATAGGGCAGCTGCCGGCCATTCTCGTCTATTCGATGAAAGTACGGGTTCCGCTCGAAGACGAACTGCTCGGCCGGCGGCTTGGTCCGGTTCTGCCAGGGATCGAGCGTCGGCAGTTCCGGGTTCTCCGGGCGATACTGGCGCGACATGCGGATATGCAGGAGCGTCCATTTCTTGGCCCTGTTCTCCTCCATCAGGCCGGCGAGCCGGAATGGATCCTGGTATTTCTTGTGGAACTGCTTGAGATAGGTGGCCGGCAGAACAAGCGATAGCGGCGAAGCGGCAGCGAGCTTGGGCAGGAAGTCTGGATTAGGTGCATCCCAGCTATAGCGGACCGTCAACGGATCGACGATCTCGAAGCGTGGCGGCTTGCCTTCCACCAGCAGGGTCGGGGGGAGCCCGCCTTGCGTAAGCTCATCGTTCAGCCAGACATCTTCCCAGCAATAGCGAAAATCCTCCGGCGTCAGCAGGCTGCCGTTAGACCATTTATGTCCTTCCCGTATCTTGAAAGTGAAGACGCGATCATCCGCCACGTCGAAACTTTCGAGAATGTCGGGTTGCAGGTTGAGCTTTTCGTCATAGCCGACCAGGCGAGCATATCCGTAGATGGTCATCATCCGGATATCTTTCTGGCTGCCGATGATCGTGCGTAGCGTGCCGCCATATTGGCCGGGCTGCCGGCCCATCGCAGCGAGGTTCACCACGCGCGGGCTCTTGGGTAAGCGTTTGGCGAGTGCCGGCAGCGCCAGGGCCTTCAGCAGCGGCTGAAGAAATTCCGGCTCCAGATCGCCGGCGCGCAACGTGCTCGGCACAAATGCCGAAGCCATGAGCCCAAGGACGGTGCGCCGGCTGATCAATGGCGTAGCTCGCTGACATCGGCCGAACGTCGGGCCAGCACGAGGTGGCCGCCGCCAAGATCGAGCGGCGACAACATATTCTCATCGCCCTCGTCACGGAATTGCGGTCCCCAGGCGCTGGTGTCAGACGCGCCGCTGAGCTTGAGCGTCTTGAAATCCATCGGCCTGTCGAGATCGGGGAAAGGTACCGCGGCGACCAGGGATCGCGTGTAGGGGTGGATCGGTTTCCTGAGCAGAATCTCGCGCGGCGCAAGCTCGACGATACGCCCGCCGCACATCACCGCGATGCGGTCTGCCATGTAATCCACCACTGCCAGGTTATGGGAAATGAACAGGTAGGTAAGGCCCAGCTCCTTCTGCAGGTCCTTCAGAAGGTTCAGGATCTGTGCCTGGACAGAGACATCGAGCGCCGAAACCGGCTCGTCGCAGATCAGCAGTTCAGGCCCCAGCGCCAACGCGCGCGCGATGCCGATACGCTGACGCTGCCCGCCTGAGAAACTGTGCGGGTAACGCTTGATGAAGCGCGGATCAAGCCCGATTGCCTGCATCAGGCTCTTGACCGTGGCTAACCGGGACGCGGCATTGCCGCGCTGATGGATTTCCAGCGGCTCGCTCAAGATATTCTCCACCGTCATGCGAGGTGAAAGCGACGAAACCGGATCTTGGAAGACCATCTGGATTTTCGCGCGCAGCATGTGCAGGGCGTCTCCCTCGCCTGCCAGGACGTCGATGGGTCCATCGCGGCCGTTGAAGATCACAGAACCACCGCTAGGGGTGACAGCCCGCATGAGGATCTTGCTGACGGTGGTTTTGCCGGAACCGCTTTCGCCGACCAGACCCAGGCATTCACCCCGCTTGATGTCGAAGCTCACGCCGTCGACGGCGCGAACAGAGGTTTGATGATCCCCACCGAACCATCCGGACTTGCGGATGGTGAAGGTCTTTGTCAGATCCCTGACCGACAGCAGGATATCGTCCGGCCCCTTCGATGCCGGCGCGGTCTGCTTGCCGAGCAGGTTTCCGACATTCACCGGCACCTCGCGCAGCGCCTTTAGCCTTTCGCCAGGCTTCAGGTCGAAATGCGGAACGGCTGCCATCAGGCCCTTAAGGTAAGGGTGGCCTGGCCGGCGGAATATCGCCTCGACGGGTCCCGCCTCCATGATCTCGCCATGGTACATGACCACCACCTCGTCGGCGACATTGGCGACCACGCCGAGGTCGTGCGTGATCAGCAGCATCGCCATGTTCAGCTTGGTCTGAAGCCCGCGCAGCAATTGCAGGATTTGCGCCTGGATGGTGACGTCCAACGCCGTCGTCGGCTCATCGGCGATCAACAGGGCGGGCCGGCAGATAAGCGCCATGGCGATCATGGCGCGCTGACGCAATCCTCCGGAAAGTTCGAAGGGATACATGTCATAGGCGCGCTTGGGATTGGGGAAGCCGACAAGGCTGAGCATTTCCTCGGTCCGCGCCTTGCGCTCCGCCCGAGCCATGGGCGTATGAATCTGCAGGGATTCGCTGACCTGGTTGCCGATCGTGTGCAGCGGCGACAGCGATGTCATCGGCTCCTGAAAGATTTTGCCGATGCGGCTGCCTCTCAACGCCCGGATTTCGGGCCCATCACGCGACATCTTGAGGATATCCTGCGTCGTGCCGGGCTTTTCAGGATCGGAAAACAGGATCCGGCCGCGAACGTGGGCTGTGTTCGGCAAAATGCCCATCACGGCCTGGCTGAGAACCGATTTTCCGGAACCGGACTCGCCCACAAGCGCGGTAACCTTACCGGGCAGGACGCGAAGATTTGCGCGCCTGACGGCATGCAACGGCCCCCCCATGATGGCAAAAGAGATGCCAACGTCTTCGATCCGCAGCAGATCGACACCCGAACTCATTCTCACACCAGCCCCACTCTGGCACCTCTCCAGAAAGCGAGACTAGCGCATTGCCAGCGCAGAGCAACTTGGATTCGAAGCGGTCGCCAGTGGCGGAACCGACGACCGAACTGGCCACCAAAGGCGATCGGGCCAGATCGCCGCGGCTTACTGGAGCTTGCTCGGGTCGCCCGCCGCCAGCCGCGCGGCATCGCGATGAAGCAGCATGACCTGCTCGGCGTCCGATCTTCGGCCGTGAATCGGCTCCGGCGCACCTTCTTCATCGGGTGCGAGGGCTCCCGACAGATCGGGTGAAAGCACCGTCAGCTTCTGCTTGATGCCAGCCAGTTCCTCGTGGCCGAGCGTCAGCCAGTTGTTCGCGCCGCAATAGCCGGCGAAGTCTTTGCTGGCCAGAACGCTGTGCGGATATTTCTTGGTCAGGGTCTGGAGGCGCTGGACCTCGTTCACAGCTGAGCCGAAGACAGAGAATGTGAGCCGGTCGGTAAGCCCGACATTGCCGAACATCACATTGCCGACATGCAGGCCGATACCGAATTTGATGTCGGGCAACCCCTGCTCCTTTCGGCGCAGGTTGAGATCCATCATGCGCCCGCTGGCCTTGTGCGCGGCCGCAAGCGCAGCCTGGCAGGCGATCTCGGACTGCGAACGGTGCCTTTCGCAAGGGTAGACGGCAATGAAGCCATCACCGATGAAACTCATGATCTGCCCGCCGTTGCGATTGAAAGGTGCGGCAACGGCGTCGAAAAACTGGTTCAGCGTATCGATATAGACTTCGCGGCCGGAAGTTTCGGCAAGCCTCGACGACCCGCGCATATCTCCCATTACCAGTGCGGCCCGGATTGTATCGCCCTCGCCGCGCTTGATCTGGCCGTCAAGCACGCGCCTGCCAGCGTCGCCGCCGAGATAGGTGGTCATCATGTTGTCGGCGAGCTTGGTCAGCACCGCCATCTTGGTGGCGATAGCGAGATGGCTCTGGATGCGCAGCAGCGCCGAAATCATGCTGTCGCTGAAGCCCGCGGCGCTGTCGGTGGACCAAGACCCCATCATGCCCTGACTGGCGTTGCCGCTGAAGGGATGGACGAAAGCCATGTAGTCGGTGATGCCCATAAGCCGGAGGTCATCGAAAACAGGAAACTCCGACACCACCGACGGGTCGAGCCGGCGTCGCAGATGGTCGAGCTTATTGCTGAGCAGATGGTAGTATGGGCTGGTCAGGAATCTCTCAGACGGCACACCGGCCTCCTTGCGGAAGCCTTCCACTTCCATGCCCTGGCCGCGAACCCAGGTGAAGCCAAGCGCGTCATAAAGCGGGTGAAGCATCGAGAAGCTCAAATGCACCCGCTTCAGCGGCAGGCCGGCAGCAGCCAGCCGTTCGCAAAAGCCATTTACCAATGTTTCCAGATCGTTGCCCGCCAGCGCCGATTCGTTCAGCCAATCGGCAACCTTATCCATGAGAATGGTGGAAATTTCTGCGTACGATGTGCTCATGCTATCTCGAAACCCGTCGGAAGACGGAACCATTATCCTCTGATCTGTCATAACACAGTCCGTCAACGACCCAACGATAAGACACCGAAGTCAACAAGGCCGGCCTCGGCGGCAAAAGCGGCGAAGAATGTCCCGGATGACTATCCTTCCGGCCAAGGGGAAGGCGTAAATGCATCTGTGTTCCGTGGCGTTATGTGGCGAGGCAGCCGGCGGAGTGCAACCACGATCCTGACACCGCGCAAGAAATTCGCCGGCTCAGATGCCGTCAGGCCTTCACAATTGTCTCTCGGTCCAGCCCGAGGCGGCCAAAAACATTGCGCGTGTCGACGATCAGAGGGGCGTGATTAGCGATCGTCTGATAGTCGATCGCGTCGTGGTCGGTTGCAACGACGACAGCATCGAAATCCTTCAGGGCCGCCTCGGTCAATTCGACCGAGCGGCGCCCCTTGATCGCCATATGCTCTCGTGTGGTCGGTATCTCGGTAACATGCGGATCGTGGAATTCCGCCTTGCCGCCCCAATCCTCGATGAGTTCAATGAGCCGCAATGAAGGGCTTTCGCGGATATCGGGCACATTCTTCTTATAGGCGAGCCCGACGATGAGAATGTGCGAGCGGCTGAGCGCCTTGCCGCAGCGCCGGTCCAGCGCCTTCGCCAGTTCATCGACCACATGACGCGGCATGGCCGTGTTGATCTCTGCCGCCAGCTCGATGAAGCGGGTCGGCAGTTCGTATTCGCGCGCCTTCCACGTCAGGTAGAATGGGTCGATCGGAACGCAGTGCCCGCCAAGTCCGGGACCAGGATAGAACGGCATGTAGCCGAAGGGCTTGCTCTTTGCCGCCTCGATCACCTCCCAGATGTCGATGCCCATCGCACCGAGCACGACCTTCAACTCATTGACGAGAGCTATGTTGACCGAGCGGAAGATGTTTTCCGTCAGCTTGACCGCTTCGGCGGTCGCGGTGGTCGAAACCGGAACGACGGTCTTGACCACGCCATGGTAGAAAGCCTGCACGAGCGTCGCCGCTTCAATGCCGTCGCCTGCCACCACCTTGGGGATCGTCGCGACTTCAAAGCTGCGGTTGCCGGGATCTTCGCGTTCGGGCGAGAAGCCGAGGAAGAAGTCTATCTTCGACCGCAAGCCGGTTTCTTCCAGTATGGGCCTGATCACGTCGTCGGTGGTGCCGGGATAGGTGGTCGATTCGAGCACGACGAGCTGGCCGGGCCGCAGATGCTTGGCGATGGTGACTGCCGTGTTCCTGACAAAGGAGAGATCCGGCTCACGGTTTTTCGTCAGCGGTGTCGGAACGCAGATGATGACGACGTCGCAGACGGCCAGTTCGGTAAAATCCGCGGTGGCGCGGAACCGACCGCTCGCCACCTGGCCGGCAAGGGCTGTCGACGTCACCGCCTCGATGTAGGATTGGCCGTTGTTCAGGCTCTCGACCTTGTGGGCTTCGATATCGAAGCCCGAAACCGGGAAGCCGGCGCGTGCGACCGCAACCGCCAGCGGCAATCCGACATAGCCCAGTCCGATGACGCCGACTTGCGCGGCGCGCGTCGAAATCCGGTTTAGAAGACGGTCATATATCGATCGTGAGGCGTCCAAAAATCTGCTTTCCCGTCAATTCGGACAGGCTGTCCGTTCCATGGGGAGGCTCATTAGGCTCCAAGGACCATGGCCGAGGCATATTGCGGAAGATCGGTTTCCGCAAGCCGTCATCAAACCGGCACCTTCGACTTCAGGCTTGCGGCAGCCATCGCATAGCCGCCGGCAGCGCCATCGATGAAATGAAGGTGATCGCGCTGCAGCGGCGAAGCGACCAGGCATGTCATCAAGGCCGATTTCTGGCGGTGCAGGCCATAGCTGCAGATGCCCGCCTCTTCCGCCTTTTTCAGCCTGTTCTCGATCCGCTGCAAGACATCCGCGTCAACGTCGATGGTCATCTTCAAGCCGTCGTCGAACTTCCGGAAGTCCGAATTGCTGGCCACTTCACGTTTATAGACCTTCGGATCGAAACCGCCGATCGTCCAGCCACATCGATCGGTGACCGCCGTAAGCGTCATGAGGAACACAACCCACAGCTTCGTCAGCCACCGCCGTCCAGCCGGCCTGGTGGCCCGCGCCTCGAGATCGAGACCGGCGGGTAGTAAACTGTAGGCCGGCCCGTCCGCCGGTACGGGGTGGCCATCGCGCTCCTGCCTGCCGGCAAGGGCGATGATATCGGAAACCAGCAACTGAAAACCGCGCAAGTCGGGCGACGCCCGCGGTATGGCTATGATCGAGACGATTTCGCCATGCTGGGCTTCGATCGGGTTCCAGCGGCAGGAGAGGCCGGTCAGGTCCGGCCGCGTGCCGGCCGGCGCGGGATCGATGCGGTAGCGCCCCGCTTTCATCTCAGCTTCCGCCCAACTGCCACCGCCGCCGGCGAACATGGCGTAGAAGACCGCTTCGGAGGCTTGGAACCTCGCCACGCGGACGTCGAGGCCTTGCGCTCTGATATCCCTTGTCGGCACGATTGCGGCACGCAAGGTCAGGTCCAGTTCGTCCGCCACCCACCTCTGGACAGCGGCAAGCGCGTTGCGGACGATCTCGAGCGCCGAGCCGGGGAACGCCACGAGCGCGCCGTCGCCGCCAAAGACAAAGGGAAAATCTTGCCGGCCCAGCGCATTGAGCAGGGCCGAAATGACGCTGGCGCCGGCCATATTGACGGTTTTATAGCGCCCAGCCTCGATCGCCTTGGTCGAGCCGACGATGTCGGCGGTGGCC
>NZ_RZRX01000104.1:0-20769 GCF_003997405.1 Mesorhizobium sp. M2A.F.Ca.ET.042.01.1.1 | reverse complement strand
GGGCCATATCGCGCTGGTCGGCGCCGGTCCGGGCGCGGAAGACCTGTTGACGCTGCGCGCGCACCGCCTGCTGATGGAGGCCGATGCCATCGTCTATGATGCGCTGGTGCCGGAGGCGATCGTCGCCATGGGCCGCCGCGACGCCGAGCGCCTGCCGGTCGGCAAGCGCAAGGGCTGCCATTCCAAAAGCCAGGAAGAGATCAACGCGCTGCTCATCGAACTCGGCCAAGCCGGCAAGCGCGTGGTGCGGCTGAAGTCAGGCGATCCGCTGGTGTTCGGCCGGGCCGGCGAGGAGATGGCAGCACTTCGCGAGGCCGGCATCGCCTATGAGGTGGTTCCGGGCGTCACCGCCGCCTTTGCCGCGGCCGCCGATTTCGAACTGCCGCTGACCTTGCGCGGTGTTTCATCCTCGATGGTGTTCACCACCGGCCACGACCTCAAGGGCAACTCGCTGCCGGACTGGGCCAAGCTCGCCATCTCCGGCGCGACCGTCGCCGTCTATATGGGCCGCTCGGTCGCGGCGGAAGTCGCCGGACGGCTGATCGAAGCCGGGCTGTCGCCGGACACCGCCGTCGCCGTCGTCGAGAACGCCAGCCTCGGCACCCGCCGCCGTTTCCATGGCACGCTGGCCGACCTGCCCTCGCTGGAGGAGCGCGCCGACCTCACCGGTCCGGTCATGACGATCATCGGCGATGCGGTCGCCGGTGCCAATTTCGAACGATCCGAGCCGCTCGCGGCCCATAAGCATGAGGGCGCGGCTTCGGCCGTCGCCGAAGGAGTTCAGCCATGAAGGTTCTGACCGCGAACAGGCTCTCCGACGGCATTGCCGTCTGGTACGCCGATGGCGGCTGGGCGGAGACGGTCGGTCATGCGGATATCGCGCATGACAAGGCGGCGGAGGATCGGCTGGAAGCGATCGGGGCCTCGGCCTACGCCAACAATGAGGTTGTCGACGTCAATCTGATCGACGTGGAGGTGGTCGATGGTCTGGTCGAGCCGGTGCGGCTGCGCGAAAAGATCCGCGCCGCGGGACCGACCATCCGCACCGATCTCGGCAAGCAGGCGGCCCCGGAAGCCATCGGGGCGTAGAATTTAGAAAAGCAGCGGGCGGACGCGCCCGGAAAGACGAAGCATGTACCGTTACGACGAGTTCGACCAGGATTTTGTTCACGCCCGCGTCGCCGAGTTCAGCGACCAGGTGCAGCGCCGGCTTGCCGGTGAGATCACTGAGGACCAGTTCCGGCCGCTCAGGCTGATGAACGGCGTCTATCTGCAGCTGCACGCCTATATGCTGCGCATCGCCGTGCCCTATGGCACGCTGAACAGCAGGCAGTTGCGCATGCTCGGCCATATCGCGCGCAAATACGACAAGGGCTACGGTCACTTCACCACGCGCCAGAACATCCAGTTCAACTGGCCGGCGCTGTCGGACATCCCGGCGATCCTGGCTGATCTCGCCAGCGTCGAGATGCATGCGATCCAGACCAGCGGCAACTGCATCCGCAACGTCACCGCCGACCATTTCGCGGGCGCCGCCGCCGACGAGGTGGCCGATCCGCGCCCCTATGCGGAAATCCTGCGCCAATGGTCGTCGGTGCATCCGGAATTCTCGTTCCTGCCGCGCAAGTTCAAGATCGCGGTCACCGGCGCCGAACGCGATCGCGCCGCCATCCAGACGCATGACATCGGCCTGCATTTGAAGAAGAACGCGGCCGGCGAGCTCGGCTTTGCCGTCTATGTCGGCGGCGGCCAGGGCCGCACGCCGATGGTGGCCAAGAAGATCCGCGATTTCCTGCCGGAAGCCGATCTTCTGTCCTACTGCACGGCGATCCTGCGCGTTTACAATCTCTACGGCCGCCGCGACAACAAGTACAAGGCGCGCATCAAGATCCTTGTGCACGAGACCGGCGTGGAGGAGATCACCCGTCAGATCGAAGCCGAATGGCAGGAGCTCAAGGACGCCGAGCTGAAGCTGCCGGAGGCCGACATTCAGGCCATCAATGCCTATTTCGCGCCGCCGGCGCTGACCGCCCGGCCTGAGGGCGACGATGCGGTGAAGCAGGCGCGGCTCGATTCCAAGAGCTTTTCGGAATGGCTCGACCAGAATGTCGTGACGCATCGCCATCCCGACTACGCGGCGGTCACGATCTCGCTCAAGGGCATCGGCGAAGTGCCCGGCGACGCCAGCGACAGCCAGATGGAAGCGGTGGCCGACATCGCCGAGAAATACGCCTTCGACGAGCTGCGGGTCAGCCACGAACAGAACCTCATCCTGCCGCATGTCGCGCGCGCCGACCTGAAGAAGGTCTATGATGCGCTGGTCGAGATCGGCCTCGCGACCGCCAATTCCAACCTGATCAGCGACATCATCTCGTGCCCCGGCCTTGATTATTGCGCGCTGGCCACTGCGCGCTCGATTCCGATCGCGCAGGAAATCTCGCAGCGCTTCGCTTCACTGGAGCGGCAGCGCGAGATCGGCGAATTGAAGCTGAAAATCTCCGGCTGCATCAATGCCTGCGGCCACCACCATGTCGGCCATATCGGCATTCTCGGCGTCGAGAAGAAGGGCTCCGAGCTCTACCAGGTGACGCTCGGCGGCTCGGCCGACGAGAACACCTCCGTGGGCGAGATCATCGGCCGCGGCTTCTCATCGGAAGAGATCACCGATGCCATCGAGCAGATCGTCGACACCTATCTCGGCCTTCGGCTCAGTCCCGACGAACGTTTTATCGACGCCTACCGCCGAGTCGGTCCCGCGCCGTTCAAGGAGGCGCTCTATGCTGGCGAAACCAAGGCCGCTTGACCGTATTGTCGACGTCGAGGCCGGCATCGCCGCCGAAGCGGCGGGGCTCGACGCGCTGCTCGGCCATCTGAAGCCGATCGAGATCATCGAGCGCGCGGCGCGCGAATCCTTCCGCGGCGAGGTCGCGGCGGTCTCGTCCTTCGGCGCGGATTCGGCGGTGCTGCTTCACATGATCTCGGAGATCGACCGCACGCTGCCGGTGATCTTCCTCGACACCGGCAAGCATTTCGAGGAGACGCTCGGCTATCGCGACGCGCTGGTCGCCGATTTCGGCCTGACGGATGTCCGGGTGATCAAGCCGGACGAGGCAGCGCTCGAACGCGTCGACCCGACCGGCCAGCTCAACGAGACCGACACGGACGCCTGCTGCAATGTGCGCAAGGTGGAGCCGCTGGCGCGCGGCGTCGAGCCGTTCCGTGCCTGGTTCACCGGACGCAAGCGCTTCCAGGCTTCGACGCGCGCGGCGCTGCCCGTCTTCGAGGCGGTCGGCTCGCGCATCCGCATCAATCCGCTCGCGCATTGGACGACGTCGGATCAGGCCGACTATATGCGCGCGCACGCACTGCGCGAAAATCCGCTGGTTGCCTATGGCTATCTCTCGATCGGCTGCTTCCCGTGCACACAGCCAGTGCAGCCCGGCGAGGACGCACGCAGCGGCCGCTGGGCCGGGCACGCCAAGACCGAGTGCGGTATCCACCTCTCCGGACTGGAGAAGTCGCTGACCGACGCCTCACTTTAGGATACGCCGATATTCAGGTGAGGCCGGCCTGCAAATGGCGACTCCCTGCGCTTCCGGTGCTCACGTACTTCAAGTACGCTCCGCTCCGGTTCTCGGCAGCCACCATTTTCGGCTCGGCCTGACCTGAATCTCGGCATATCCTTCGAATTTTTGGGACTTTAGGATTTTTGATGACTGGATCGACGACAGCGGGGACCCGCCTCTGGACCCCGGACGGTTTTCGCGAGGATGAGTGGACGCACGCCGAAAGCGCCGAGGCGCTGGCCGGCAATGGCCGTTTCATCCTGCCGTTGCAGGCTTTTCTCGGGTTGGATGAAGAAATCCGCAAGTCAGCCAAGGAACACCTCGGCGTGCTGCTGCAGCCCGGCGACGAGCTCGACAAGATAACCGGCCTGCTGGACCAGCTGTCGCTGGTGGCGCTCGCCTTCCCGGCCTTCAACGACGGCCGCTCTTTCTCGAAGGGCGAATTGCTGCGCGCCCGGCATCATTTCAACGGCGCGGTGCGCGCCACCGGCCAGGTGCTGGTCGACCAGCTGCCGCATATGCTGCGGCTCGGCTTCGACGAGTTCGAGGTCTCCAACCCGGTGCTGCTGAAGCGGCTGGAGGAAGGACGGACCGGCGGCCTGCCAGTTTATTATCAGCCGGCCGTGGAGCCTGAGCCCAAGGGCCCGAAATATTCCTGGCGGCGCAAGCGTCCCAGCTAACGCAGCGGCATCTTTACAAGGCGCTTCAGCAGGCATTCTCTCAAGGGAACGGACGGAAAGATCCGCCGGGAGGGAACCATGCGCTACGACTATGTGATTGCCGGCGGCGGCTCCGCCGGCTCGACGCTGGCCGCGAGACTTTCCGAGGACCCATCGAAGACGGTCTGCCTGCTCGAGGCGGGAGGCGCGGGCAAGGCCCTCTTGATCCGCGCGCCGGCCGGCATCATCGCTCTGCTGCCCGGCAGGCCGAAGATCAACAACTGGGCCTTCCAGACAGTACCGCAGGAAGGTCTCAGCGGCCGAAGGGGCTATCAGCCGCGCGGGAAGGGCCTGGGTGGCTCGAGCGCCATCAACGCCATGCTCTACACGCGGGGCAATCGCCGTGACTATGACGAATGGGCCGAGCTTGGTTGCGACGGCTGGTCGTGGGACGAGGTGCTGCCCTATTTCCGGCGCGCCGAAGGCAACCAGCGCGGGGCTGACGCGCTGCATGGCGGCGACGGGCCGCTGAGGGTCTGCGAGCAGCAGGAGCCGCGCGCGATCTCCAGGGCCTTCGTCGAGGCCTGCGGCGAGAACCAGATCAGGCTGAACGACGATTTCAACGGGCCGGAGCAGGAAGGGGCCGGCCTCTATCAGGTGACGCAGTTCTGGGGCGAGCGCCGCAATGGCGAGCGCTGCTCGGCGGCGGCGGCCTATCTGCATCCGGCGATGAGCCGGCCGAACCTCACCGTGGTCACCGGCGCGCATGCGACGGGCGTGGTGCTCAACGGCAGGCGCGCCACTGGCGTGCGCTACCGCAGCGGCAAGAGCGAGGCCGTGGCGGAAGCCAGGCGCGAGGTCATTCTTTGCGGCGGGGCGTTCGGTTCGCCGCAGGTGCTCCTGCTCTCGGGCATCGGACCAGCGGTCGAGCTCGCGGCGCACGGCATTCCGCTTGTCCACGAATTGCCGGGCGTCGGCAGGAACCTGCAGGATCATCTCGATTTCATCCTCGCCTGGAAGTCCAGGCAGACCGATTTGATGGGCATCGGCCTCAGCGGCATGCCGGGCCTGATCAAGCACATGCTGCGCTGGCGCAAGGACGGAACCGGCATGATCGCCACGCCTTATGCCGAAGGCGGCGCTTTCCTGAAATCAGACCCGGCGATCGAGCGGCCCGACCTGCAATTGCATTTCTGTATCGCCATCGTCGACGACCACGGCCGCAAACTGCATATGGGTTATGGGTTTTCCTGCCATGTCTGTGTGCTTCGGCCGCATTCGCGCGGCGAGGTGGGTTTGAACAGCGCCGATCCGCTGGCGCCGCCGCGCATCGATCCGCGTTTCCTCGAGGACGAGCGCGACGGCGAGCTTCTGCTCAAGGGCGTGCGAATGATGCGCGCCATATTGGAGGCGCCGGCGCTGGCAAAATATCGCGCCAGGGAAATCTACACCGCCGGCGCGTCCAGCGACGCCGAGCTCATGGCGCATATCAGGGCGCGCGCCGACACGATCTACCACCCGGCCGGCACCTGCAAGATGGGCGTCGACGACATGGCCGTGGTCGACCCGCAGCTCAAGGTGCGCGGGCTGGAAGGGTTGCGCGTCGTCGATGCCTCGGTGATGCCGACCCTGATCGGCGGCAATACCAATGCGCCGACGATCATGATTGCCGAGAAGGCCGCGGATATGATCCGGGCTGCGGTCTGATCGTCGGTTCTTGGTCGGACCAACGTCTTCGGTTCTGTCGCGATGATGTCGCCTTTGCACGCCTGCCGATAGGATCGAATCCATCTGGTCAGACCAATTCGGCGATTTGCACTTCCCCTTTTGCCGTCCTCACCTTAGGATAGGGTTATTATTTTGCACCCCGAAATAAATAGCCAGCTAAGGGAGGAACGGCATGGCCGGCAAGAAGATATTGATGCTCGTTGGCGAGTTCAGCGAGGAATACGAGATTTTCGTCTTTGAACAGGCCATGCATGCGGTCGGTCACACCGTCCATGTCGTGTGCCCGGACAAGAAGGCGGGCGACGTGCTCAAGACCTCGTTGCACGACTTCGAAGGCCACCAGACCTATACCGAAAAACTCGGCCACGACTACATCCTCAACAAGACCTTCGCCGAGGTGAATCCGGCCGACTATGACGCGGTTTACGCGGCGGGCGGGCGCGGACCGGAATATATCCGCATCGACAAGCGCGTGCAGGCGCTGGTCAGGCATTTCCATGAGACCGGGAAGCCGATCTTCACCATCTGCCACGGCGTGCAGATCCTGATCGCGGTCGACGGTGTGGTGCGCGGCAAGAAAGTGGCGGCGCTGCAGTATTGCGAGCCGGAAGTGACGCTCGCCGGCGGCATCTATGTCGACGTCGCCCCGACCGGCGCGCATGTCGACGGCAATCTGGTGTCAGCGAAAGGCTGGCCGGGCCTTGCCGCTTTCATGCGGGAATGCCTGAAGGTGCTCGGCACCGAGATCCGCCACGGCGAAGCGCTGATGCGCGACGACCGAAAGGCGGCCTAAAGCGCGTCGCGATCTTTCAGATTCGCTCCATACGCTTTAGGTCGATTTTATGCATATCTTCGTCCCGAAACCGGTTCCCACTTTCGGGAGACATGCTTTTTTGCGCAATTCCGGACGGAAAACCGCTACACACTTTTCCCGGAGTTGCTCTAACCGCGGCGCGCGGCTATCGACGCCGCTCGCCGCCGGCTTTCCTGGCATCCGCGGCGTCCAGGCGGTCAAGCAGGTCGCTCAGCCGCCGAGGCACCTCTTTTTCCAGGCGAAATGCCGGCAAGGTGCGCAGAAAGCGCTTTGTCGCTTCGCTGCCTGCCTGCCGCCTGATATCGTTGGCCAATTCGGCGCGCCGGTTGCCGTTGTTGCCGTTCATCGTCCCAAAATCCTGTGTCGGCTTCGAAACTCCTCCAGCCCGGTTATGGTTCCCGCAACGGCATTCGAGGGCAAGCAAAGCCGCGTGATACGGTAAAATTTGAATTAATTTGGAACGAGAGCTCGACATCCGCCGCGAGCGCTTACCCCTTGATTTTTGGCCTCCAAACCTCGATATCGGGCGCAAATCCAGACCAATCCGAATGACGGGAAACGGCGATGAGCGACCAGGCAAAAGACGAACGCACGCCCGAAGATATTGAAGCCACCCAGGCTTCCGGCGAGCGTGCGGAAGGTGGCGTCGACGGCGACTATGAAGCGCTCGTGCGGCTGCTGAAGGAAAACGAGGAACTGAAGGACCGCGCGTTGCGCGTCGCGGCCGAAATGGAGAATTTGCGGCGGCGCACCGCGCGCGACGTGCATGACGCGCGCACTTACGCGGTGGCCAATTTCGCGCGCGACATGCTGTCGGTATCGGACAATCTGCGCCGCGCGCTCGATGCCATTCCGGCCGAGGCCAAGGCTTCCGGCGATGCCGGCTTCAAGGCGCTGATCGAAGGCGTGGACCTCACCGAACGCGCCATGCTGTCGGCGCTGGAGCGCCACGGCGTGAAGAAACTCGCGCCCGAAGGCGAGAAGTTCGATCCGAACTTCCACCAGGCGATGTTCGAAGTCCCCAATCCGGAGGTCCCGGCCGGCACCGTCGTCCAGGTGGTGCAGCCCGGCTATTCGCTCGGCGAGCGCGTGTTGCGGCCGGCAATGGTCGGTGTCGCCAAGGGTGGCCCGAAGGCAACCGCCGAGGCGAAGGTCGAGCCCGGCCCGGTGAACGAGCAGGCCGAGAAGGATGCTTGAATAGGGGAGTAAGGGAGTAGGGCAGTAAGGCAGTAGGGGAAGCGGAACCGTACTTTGACGCGGTTTTATGCTATTCAACATTCCCTATTGCCCTACTCCCTTACTGCCCTGCTCACCTATGTCCTTGAACCCCATCGCCTTGCTCGACTATGCCGGCGTCGCCGTCTTTGCGGCGACGGGCGCGCTTGCCGCATCGCGCAAGCAGCTCGACATCATCGGCTTCCTGTTCCTGGCCAGCATCACTGGCATCGGCGGCGGGACGCTGCGCGACGTCATCCTCAACCTGCCCGTATTCTGGGTCGCCAACAGCGGCTATGTGCTGATCTGCGCGGTCGTCGCGGTGCTGGTCTTCTTCAGCGCCCACCGCTTCGAATCCCGCTACAAGCTGCTGCTCTGGCTCGATGCCATCGGGCTTGCCGCGTTCTCGGTGATGGGCGCGGCAAAGGGGCTGGCGATCACCGGTTCGCCTGTCGTGTCGGTCATCACGGGCGTGCTGACGGCGACCTCCGGCGGCATCTTGCGCGACCTGCTTGCCGGCGAGCCTTCGGTGCTGCTCAGGCCCGAAATCTATGTCACGGCTGCCCTGGCCGGCGCCGCCATCTTCACCCTTGGCGATCTTGCCGGCCTGCCGGCGCTGGCGTCCAGTCTCCTCGGCTTCGCCGGCGCGTTCGTGGTGCGCGGCGGGGCGCTTAAATTCGGCTGGTCGTTTGCGGCCTATCGGAGTCGGCCGGGGCGAAGGCCGGAAGACATTCCGTGAGGGAGTAGCGAATAGGGAGTAGCGAGTAGAGATTACCCGAGATAGCGTTCTATTCGCTATTCGCTATTCGCTATTCGCTATTCGCTATTCGCTATTCGCTATTCGCTATTCGCTATTCGCTATTCGCTATTCGCTATTCGCTATTCGCTATGCCGCGAAGCGCTGCCCTTCGCCGCCATAATAGTTGACATAGCGGGCGCCGATCTCCTTGACCGGCATGACGACGAAGACGTCGACGGTCGAGAATTCGTGGTCGATGACGCAGCCATCGCCGATGCGGGCACCGACGCGCAGGTAACCCTTGACCAGCGGCGGCATGGCGGCGATCGCCGCCTTGGTGTTCACCGCCTCGATCGGCATCAGGTCCATCGAGCAGTAGCGCCCCGGTACCGCGCGGACATCCCAGGCGGAGTTGGTGCGGCAATGATGGGCAAGATAGGTCAGCGCCTCGGCATGCGCCGCCGGCACGATGCCGTGGAAGGAGGCGCAGCCGGTCATCACGCCGATGCCGTAATGGTTGATGTAAGCCCAGATGCCTTGCCACAGCGCCTCGATGGTGCGCTTGGAGCGGTATTCGGGGAGAACGCAGGAGCGGCCGAGCTCGAGGAAGCGCTGGCCGGGGTGGCGCGCGATCAGCTTGGTGAGTTCGAACTCGCCCTCGGAATAGAACCCGCCGGCGGTCGCGGCGATCTCCTGCCGCAACAGGCGATAGGTGCCGACGATGCGGCGGTGCTCGGGGCCGGGAAGGGACGTGTCCAACACGAGAAGGTGATCGCAGAGCGGGTCGAAACGGTCGGCATCGCGCCGGTCCTGCGCCTGGAACAGGTCCTTCCTCGCGCCAAGCTCGTCATAAAATACCCGATAGCGGACTTCCTGGGCGGCGGCGATCTCAGCCTCGTTGCGGGCGAGCCGCACCTCGAGGTTGCCGATCCGGCCCAGCGGAGCGCCGCTTGCGACGGCGTCGGCAGTGCGGGCAGCGAGCAGGGCGCCGCCGGCATTCGGCCGAGTGTCACATTCAGGCATGACTGTATGCACGAGTGATTCTCCTTCGAGCCATCCCTCTTGGCACGGGGATACGGTGTAGGTGCAACAGGATTGTGACACTACCGTGATACGACGTAGCGGGCAATACTTTGTCGGCTGGACAATACCCTCAACCGGCTATCTTACGGTCGCGAAAGCCAGGCGATGCATGGCGTTCAAGGGTTCAAAATTTCGTCAGGCGGCGACTTGGCCCTCAACCGCCTGGACGAGCGCGTCCGGGTCGAGCGGCTTGGTAACGAAGCCGCTGGCGCCATGGGCGAGCACGGCATGCCGGGTCTTTTCCTGGCTGTCGGCCGAAAGCACCATGATCGGGATCGGCGGCATGGCGAGCGACTCTTCATGGCGGCGGATGGCGGCGATCGCATCCAGGCCGTCCATGACAGGCATGTGCAGGTCCATCAGCACCACATCGAAGCGGAACTTGAGGCCGGCGTCGGTAACGGCATCGACCGCGGCCTTGCCGTTGCCAACAACCTTGACGCGATGCCCTGCCTTGAGCAGCGTGGCGCGGGCGAGCATGGCGTTGATGTCATTGTCCTCGGCGATCAGCACCGACAGGCCCTGGTCGCGCCTGCGCACCGAGGCGGCGCCGCGCGGCTCCGGCCGCGGCTGGGTGAGCGCGGAGCCATGGCTGGTCAACAGCACCCGCAAAAGGGTCTCGCCGCGCACGGGCCTCGCGAGGAAGGTGGCGTAGCCGCTGGCGCGGAATTCGCCGAGCATGCCCCGGTCCGTCGGCGCGATCAGGGTGATGGCTTCACAATCGGCGAAGCCTGAGTCGCGCAACTGCTTGAGCAACCTGCCGTCACTGTTTTCGAGCGCGGCGTCGACCAGCAGCACGTTGCAGCCGGCAGCGAATGGAGCGGCCTGGCCCGGCGTCGCCGCAACCTCGACGATGCCGCCATAGGCCCTGATTGCGCGGGCGATGGCATCGGCCTCGATGGCGTTCTTCGAAACGATCACCGCCCGCCGGTCGGCAAGGATGTTGTGCCGGTGCGGCGGCGGCTCGGTCGCGGCGACCGCTGGGATCTCGAGGATGAATTCCGAGCCTTCGCCGAGCCGGCTCGAAACGGAGATCGTGCCGCCCATCGCCGTCACCAGCCGCTTCGAAATGGCAAGGCCGAGGCCGGCGCCGCCATGCACCCTGGTCGAGGTGCCGTCGGATTGCTCGAACTCCTCGAAGATGCGTTCCATGTCCTCTTCACGCAGTCCGGGGCCGGTATCGGCGACGGTGAAGCAGATGCAGTCGCTGGTTTCGGTGCGGGTGCGCGCCACGGTGAGCAGCACGCCGCCCGTGTCGGTGAACTTCACCGCATTGCCGATGAGGTTGAGCAGCACCTGGCGCAGGCGGCCTGGGTCTGCGGTGATCATCTGCGGTACATCGGGTTCGACATGGCAGCCGAGGCCGATATTCTTGGCGAAGGCCTTCGCGGCCAGAAGCTCGATGATGTTGTCGGCAATTTCGCGCAGCGAAGTCGGCTGGGGCTCGGGCTCGAAGCGGCCAGCCTCGATCTTGGAATAGTCGAGCAGGTCCTCGATAAGCGCGAGCAACGCGCTGGCCGAGGTCGAAACGGCGCCGACATAGGTGCGCTGTTCCGGCGACAGGTCGGTGTCGGCAAGCAGCTTCGCCATGCCCATGATGCCGTTCATTGGCGTGCGGATCTCGTGGCTGACGGTGGCGAGGAAGCGCGACTTGGCCTGGCTCGCATATTCGGCCCGCTCGCGCGCGGTGATCAGCGAGGATTCGGCGCGCTTGCGGGCGGTGATGTCGCGCGCGATCGCCCGATGCGAGACGGCGCCGGTATCCTTGTCGCGCACCGACAATTCGATCCAGGAGAACCAGCGCGGCCCATTCGGCGTGCGGATCGCGACATCGGTGGAGCTCAGGCATTCATGGTCGGAGAAGGCGGCGTCGGGAACGATGCCGACGTCGATGCCAAGCTCCGACAGGGTCTTGCCGGCGAGATTGCGAGGGTCGACCTCGACAAGCGAGGCAAAGACGCTGTTGGCATAGACGATATGGCCGTCGCGATCGCGATGGACGACGAGGTCGCCGAGCGCGTCGATCAGGCCGCGGAAGCGCTCCTCGCTCTCCTGCATCTCCCACATGCGATCGGCGAGGGTCTCGATCTCGGCGCGGCTGCGGGCGGCGGTCTCGTCGAGAAGGGCCGCGGTGCGCCGCTCGTCGCGGCGGTTGCGCAGATGCATGGCAAGTCCGGCGAAGGCCACGGCGGCGAGTCCGACGGTGACGATGATCGGCGCCCCGGTGAGATGCGCCAGCCCGGCCAGGACGACGATGGCGACGATCGTCAGGAAGGGCAGGCCTTCGTGACTGGCGGCAGGCAAGTCGGGAGCCAGCGGCGGCGCGACGAGCACCTGCCGCTTCGGCGCGTCGGGCCTGTCAGCGCCCGCGGCTTTGCTGTCCTGCCTGATGTGGGAGTCCGCGACCATGCGCGGGACCATGCCAGACAGAAATTATGGAAGATTGGGGCGGATCGTTCGAATTTTAGCGATTGCACGGATTCCGGCCGCGCTGCTGGCGCAGTGCGGAACCGTGACCTCCGGCTACATGTCGACGACGACGCGGCCCCTGATCTTGCCTTCGACGATGTCGCGCGCGGCGGCGACAATGCCGTCGAAACCGATGGTGCGCGACAATGTCGACAGCTTCTTCAAGTCAAGGTCGGCGCCGATGCGGCGCCATGCCTCCAGGCGTACCGGCTTCGGCGCCATCACAGAATCGATGCCCAGCAGCGAGACGCCGCGCAGGATGAAGGGCGCGACGCTTCCCGGCAGGTCCATGCCACCGGCCAGGCCGCAGGCGGCGATCGCGCCGCCATAGGAGGTCATCGACAGCACATTGGCCAAGGTATGGCTGCCGACCGAATCGACACCACCTGCCCAGCGTTCCTTGGCGAGCGGCTTCGCCGGCTGGCTGAGCTCCTCGCGCGAGATCACCTCGGCCGCGCCGAGGTCGATCAGATAGGGGCTTTCGGCGTTGCGGCCGGTCGAAGCGATGACATGGTAGCCCAGACTGGAAAGGATCGCGATGGCGACCGCGCCGACGACGCCGGCCGCGCCCGTCACCACCACCGGACCGCGGTCCGGCACGATGCCATGCCGCTCCAGCGCCATGACGGAGAGCATGGCCGTGTAGCCGGCCGTGCCGACGGCCATCGCATCATGCGCGCTCATGCCCTCGGGCAGCGGCACCAGCCAGTCGCCCTTGACGCGGGCCCGGCCGGCATAGGCGCCGTAATGCGTCTCGCCGACACCCCAGCCGTTCAGGATCACCTTGTCGCCCTTGCGCCAGTCGGCATGGGTGGAGGAGAGCACCGTGCCGGCGAAATCGATGCCCGGAACCAGCGGCCAGCGGCGCACGACCGGCGCCTTGCCGGTGATGGCGAGCCCGTCCTTGTAGTTCACCGTCGTCGCCTCGACGGCCACGATGACGTCGCCTTCCATCAGGTCGGCCTCGGTAAGGTCGACGACATCGACGGACTGCTTCTTCTCGGCATCGCGCGAAACGAGGATGGCTTTGAAGGTGTCGGTCACGGTTTTCTCCTCGGTTCTGGCTGGTTAGAACTCTGCGGCTTCAACCGCGTGAGGTCAATTGCCGGGGTCCTGCGGCTTGGCTTCGCGGCCCCAGCCGATCAGTTCGTCGAATACGACGAGCGCCGCGCCGACCGAAATGAAGGCGTCGGCGAGATTGAACACCGCGAAGGACCAGACGGGCGTGTGGAACAGGATGTAGTCGATGACGTGACCGAAAATAGCGCGATCGATGAGGTTGCCGAGCGCGCCGCCGATGATGAGCGCAAAGCCGATGCGGGCGACGACATGGCCGGCCGGGGTGCGCGTGGCGAGATAGAGCACGAAGGCGACGACCAGCACCGCGATGACCACAAGGCCGGTATCGCCGAAGGACTGGAACATCGAGAAGGCGATGCCGGTATTGTAGGTGCGGAACAGCGCCAGGAAGGGCAGGAGATCGATCTTTTCCTGAAAAGCGAGACCGTTCTCGACCAGCTGCTTGACCCACTGGTCGAGCGCAATGGCGACGATCACCAGCAGGGCATAAGGGGACCAGGATTTCACTTATCAGTCCTCATCGCGTCTCGGTCGTGTCGAGCTTCAACGCGCCGCGCCTTATCTCGAACAGCATCACCCCCGTGGCGACCGCCAGATTGAGCGAATCGGCGCGGCCGGCCTGGGGGATCCGGAGCAGCCGGTCGCAGCTCTCGGCGAGGCTGTCGGGCAGCCCCTGCTGCTCGTTGCCCATCAGCAACAGAACCGGCCCCCTGGTAAAGTCGACGGACCGATAGTCGACCGCGCCCTTGAGGTGCGTTCCGACGACCAGTCCCGAAAAATCGCGCCGCCAGGCGAGGAAAGCCTGCTCGGTTGCTCTCGCGACCGGCACGGCAAAGATCGAGCCCATGGTGGCGCGCACCGTCTCCAGCGAGAACGGATCGGTGGTGTCGCCGACCAGGATGACGCCCTTGGCGCCGACGGCGTCGACGGTGCGGATCACGGTGCCGAGATTACCGGGGTCGCGGACACGGTCGAGCGCCACCCAGACATCGCCGTCCCTGGCGCGGATATCCTTCAGCGGCACGGTCTGCTGGGCGAAGACGCCGACCACCATTTGCGGATTTTCACGCCGGGTGATGGCCGCAAGCACCTTTTCGGAAACCTCCAGCACCGTGCCGCCGGCGGCGACGGTCCGCGCGGCGACCTTTTCGACGGCGGCGTTGCCCCGTCCGGCCTTGGCGAAGACCAGGGTCCTTATCGACCAGCCGAGGTCGAGGGCGTCGATGACCAGCTTCAGGCCCTCGGCCATGAAGGCGTTCTGCTGATCGCGGAACTTCTTCAGCGCCAGCGCCTTGATGTCCTTGACCAGCGGATTGGCAAGGCTGGTGACTTCCTTGACCTGCCCGACAGGGCGAGCGCCGTCATGTGCGTTCATTTCAAGCCACCCAGCGCGAGAACAGCGAGGTCGACAGCGCGCGGCCGGCGGATTTCTCGCGAATGATCAATTCGCCGGATTCGACCGTGCCGCCCATGCCGGCGAAGGTATCGCGCATCAGCGCATGGATGGCGAAAAAGGAGGCGCGGATCGAATAGGCGGTGAGGACGACGGCCAGCGGCTTCGGCGTCAGGATCGAGCGGCAGAGGTCGGTAAGGCCCGGGAGGTCCTCGAACAATTGCCAGACCTCGCCCTTGGGGCCGCGGCCATAGGCGGGCGGGTCGAACAGCACGATGTCGTAGCGGCTGCCGCGGCGCTCCTCGCGCTCGGCGAATTTCACTGCGTCCTCGACGATCCAGCGGATCGGCTTGTCGCCAAGCCCGGCCATCTCCTGGTTCTCGCGCGCCCAGCCGATCGCCTTCTTCGAGGCATCGACATGAGTGACCTCGGCACCCGCGCGGGCGGCCACCAGCGAGGCAAGCCCCGTATAGCCGAAGAGGTTCAGTCCCTTGACCGGCCGCTTCGCCGCCGCGATCAGCCCCGCCATATGGTCCCAATGCGAAGCCTGTTCCGGAAAGACGCCGACATGGCGAAACGAGGTGAAGCGGCCGAGATAGTCGATGCCGTCATGCTTCATCGGCCAGGTCTCGCCGAGTGGCGTCTTCGGAAAGCGCCAGCGGCCGATGCCTTCCTCATCGGTGTCGCCGGTGAAGATGGCGTCGGCGCGCTCCCATTCCTTCGCCGAAAGGGCTCGCTGCCAGATCGCCTGACCCTCAGGCCGCACGATGCGATAGGGGCCGTATTGCTCGAGCTTTTCGCCCGCGCCGCTGTCCAGCAGCGCGTAGTCGGCGTTGGGCGCGACTTCGAGGATCAGCGGCAGGCGCTCGGCGGGCAAGGAGCCCTCGCGGCGCGCAAGCACGCGCGGCGCCGGCTTGGCTTCTTGCCGGTCAGCCGGTCTGGTTTCGCGGCGCTCGGCGGGTGCGGCCTGCTGCCGTCCAGCCGCAAACGCATCGCGCGGACGGACCTGTTCCGGCCTCGCGTGCTGCGGTCGGTTATCGCGGCGCTTGTCGCGAAAAGATTTCAAGTAGGATCATCTCCGGCGGTTCGGCCGCTTCTGCCACAGCTAAGCCCCCCGGCGCAACAAAGCCTGGCTCATCCATTGGTGAGACCATCAACCATGCCGTACGCGGAGCAGGCCGAAACAAAGCGAAACGAAGCCAAGGGCCTTCGCCGCGGTGACTGCCATGTGGCCGGTTTCCCAACGCAGCCGGACGGACTCGAAATTTTCCGGGATCGGTCCGGGCGCCCAGGTCGCGAGAACGTCGTTGGCCGGCTTGACGAGACCGAACCAGAGCGCCAGCGAAACGGCGTAGAGCAGAGTGGCGGCAACCACCAACCAGAACGCGCCCGCCTGGCCGCGCAGCATCCAGGCGAGGAGCGCCGGGCAGAGGATCGCGGCGATATCGAGCGGTGCTCCGATCACGGCAAAAAGCACGAATTGGCCGTTGAAGACCGTCGCCTCGCGCCAAAGCGCCGGCGACCATTTCGTCAGCCGGGGCAGCAATTCCAGCACATGGGCAAAGGACGGCCCGAGGCTGAGCGCCGCGACGAAAGCGGTCAGCACAGACCAGAACAACAGGAACCCGCGCATCTCCATGATCGGCACAACGGCCGCGGCCGGCAGGCGTTCCCTTGGCGGCCGCTTGCCGTGATGTCGGGGCCAGCCCTATTGTCCGGCGCATCGGTTAGCCAATTATGTCCCGTTCTGAACGCCTGCTCGACCTTATCCAGATCCTGCGCCGCCACCGCCGGCCGGTGAGCGGCCGCACGCTTGCGGATGAGATGGGCGTGTCGATCCGCACGCTCTATCGTGATATCGCGACGCTGCAGGGGCAAGGCGCGCCGATCGACGGCGAGGCGGGGCTTGGCTATGTGCTGAAGCCAGGCTTCATGCTGCCGCCGCTGATGTTCACCGACGAGGAGATCGAGGCCGTCGTGCTCGGGTCGCGTTGGGTCGCCAAGCAGCCGGACAAGCGGCTTTCGGCCGCCGCTACCGATGCGCTGGCCAAAATCGCGGCGGTGCTGCCGGATGATCTGCGCGAGGATCTCGATGCCACGACGCTGCTTGTCGGGCCGCGCTCGGACAACCTCGAAGCGATCGACCTCGGCGTTGTGCGGCAGGCGATCCGCGAGGAACGCAAGCTGGGCTTCCTCTATCGCGACGCCGAGGGTGAGGCCTCCGAGCGGCTGGTCTGGCCCTTCGCGCTCGCATTCTTCGACAAGGTGCGAGTGATGGCGGCGTGGTGCGAAACGCGCCAGGATTTCCGCCATTTCCGCGCCGACCGGATGTCCGACCTGACTGCGACCGGCATCCGTTACCCACGCCGCCGCCAGGCGATGCTGAAGGAGTGGCGGGCGACGCTGGACGCGCCCCGCTCAAACGCCAGGAAGGACGATTCCGCCTGATCGCTGCTGCCAGAATCTGACAGTAGGTCCGCATATGGTCCCGAAGGTCCAGACACTTTGGAGATCAGATATGACTACGCCTAATTTCGTCATCCTCTATGTCGACAGCCCGGAAAAGAGCGGTGCGTTCTACGCTTCGCTGCTCGGGTGCGAGCCGGTCGAGTCCTCGCCGACCTTCGTGATGTTCGTGCTCGACAAGGGTTTCAAGCTCGGCCTCTGGTCGCGCCACACAGTCGAGCCTGCGGCGGCGGTTGCGGGCGGTGGCGGTGAACTGGTGCTGGCGGTCGAGAGCGCTGCTGCGGTCGATGCCACGCATATCGATTGGTCGGATCGCGGACTGAACATCCTGCAGGCGCCGACCGATCTGGACTTCGGCCGCACCTTCGTCGCGCTCGATCCAGACAATCATCGCCTGCGCGTCTACTGGCCGTTCGAGGGAGCGCAAGGATGAGCGCCTTCTGGATCGCCGTCGCATCGGCCGAGCATGTGCGGATCGGTCGCAAGGATGGCTTCATGCAGGTCAACCACGGCAAGGCGGCGCCGCTGCGCCGCGTCAAGCCGGGTGACGGCATCGTCTACTACTCGCCGAGCACTGTGCTCGGCGAGAAGGATGGACTGCAATCCTTCACGGCGATCGGCACCGTGCGGCAAGGGGACGTCTATGAGGGCGTCATGGGCGGTGGTTTCACGCCAGCGCGGCGCGATGTCGACTGGTGCGATGCGGAGGAAGCGCCGATCAAGCCGCTGCTGGCCAGGCTCGACTTCACCGCGGGCAAGCCGAACTGGGGCTACCAGCTGCGCTTCGGCCTGTTCGAGATCGGCGAGCGTGATTTCCGGTTGATCGGCGAAGCGATGGGAGCCAGGCTGGAGAGCGCTGCTACTTGAGCGCCTTGTAGACGGCGATGCCGGCGGCGAGGTCTTCAAGGGCCGCGCCGACCGACTTGAACAGCGTGATCTCGCTGTCGGTTTGCCGGCCCTGTTTCTCGCCGCGTGCGAGATCATGCAGATCGGCGATGATCGCTTCCGGTTTCAGCACGCCCGAGGCCAGAGGCTGGACGATGTCCCCGGCCTCCTTGGTGGCGCCGGCGCGGGTGTCGACATAGACGCGGGCGCGCGAAATGGCATCGTCGTCGGCCTCGCGCATTTCGGGCGTGAAGCCGCCGACCAGATCGACATGGGCGCCCGGCTTCAGCAGCGCGCCCTTGACCAGCGGCGTGTTGGAGATGGTCGCCGATGCGACGATGTCGGCCTCGGCAAGCTCCGCGTCGAGATCGCCGGCCGCATTTGCTGGAAGGCCTTCGGCGCGCAAGGCCGAGGCCACCTTTTCGGCATTGGCCGGCGTGCGGTTCCAGATGCGGATTGAGGTGATCGGCCTGACCGCCGAATGCGCCTTGGCTAGGAACGGCGACAGCGCGCCGGCGCCGATGACCAGGAGCCGCGAGGCATCCTTGCGGGCGAGATAGGAAGCGGCGAGCGCGGAGGCGCAGGTCGTGCGCCACTGCGTCAGCCGCTGGCCGTCGATCATCGCCTGCGGCTCGCCGGTGACGCCGTCGAGCAAAAGATAGAGGCCCATCACCGCCGGCTTGCCTTTTGCGTTGTTGTCCGGCGAGACGGTGACGATCTTGACGCCGATATGACCTCCCGCCGAGGTGCCTGCGGCGTTGAAGTCGGTCCAGGCCGGCATCAACAGCAGGGTCGAGGCCGCACCATCCGGCCGCTCGACGCCATGATGGTGACGAACCGGCTGCACGGCGCCCTCGCGGAAAGCGGTGCGCAATGTCTCGACCAGGCCGGGAAAGGTCAGCGCGCGGTCGACCTCGGCGGCTGAAATGGTCAGCATCGAAGGCTCCGGATTGCTTTAATTGGTCGGCTTGGGCAGCGCCGGTCCATTCGGCGCGGCCGGCGCGCGGCTCACCGCCTGGCGTAGGTTTTCAGCCTCCAGGCCGCGCTGGCGCGCGAGCTTGCGGTAGCGGCCCTGCTTCACCCAGGTCGCCATGCTGCCGACGACCATGCCGACGGCCAGGGCCAGGAACAGGAAGATGAAAAGCGGCAGGTTCAGCGTCAGCGCGGGATTGCCGGGATGGAACGGATCGAGCGTGAAGGCGACGGCGCCGCGATTGGCGACGGCGAGCGCGATCAGGATGATGGCCAGCGGCACGAAGACCACGACGAGGATGAAGCGATTGAACATCAGATCTCCGTATAGAGAAGCTTCCTAAGCGCGCATGTCTTTGTCCCGAAACCGGCCTTCCCTTCGGGACACATGCTTTAAGCGCCAAGATGCCGTCTCGACCCGCCGGCGCGGCGCCTATTTGCCGCCGTTCAGCCTTTCGCGCAACTCCTTGCCGGTCTTGAAGAACGGCACCCACTTTTCCTCGACCTCGACGGACTCGCCGGTGCGCGGGTTGCGGCCGGTGCGGGCGGGACGGTTTTTCACCGAAAATGCGCCGAAACCGCGCAATTCGACCCGGTTGCCCTCTGCAAGCGCGTCGGTGATTTCGTCAAAGATCGCACCGACGATGTTTTCGACGTCGCGCAGGAAAAGGTGCGGGTTGCGTGCAGCAATGATCTGCACAAGCTCGGATTTGATCATGGAACGTTCCCCGTAAAACCACTGCAGACGATTATCAGGATGATTTTTATTGCTTTTTTGGCTCGCGCCAACGGCATGTCAAGGGTGCCAGACCGAAACGAGACCGTCAAGAAACAAGCGGTCGGCGCCGAGCTCGTGAATGATATCGCCGCCCGCATCCGGCAGGCCAAGCGCCTTGGCGGCCAGTTTTGCCATCGACTGCGAGAACAGGAAGCCGCCACGCCTGTCCTTGTCCTTCCACTCGACGACCTTGAGCTTGGCGTCCACGCCCTTCGTCGCCAGCCAGTCGATCGCCTCCTGCTCGCCGCCGACGGCGTCGACCAGATGATTGGCCAAAGCCTGGCGGCCAGTGAAGATCGAGCCGTCGGCCAGCGCCAGCGCCTGCTCATGCGTCATCTTGCGGCGGTCCGCGACGATGCCGACGAACCAGTCGTAACTGTCGAGGATCAGCTTGCGCACCATGGCGCGCTCATCGTCATTGGTCGGCTTGAAGGGCGAGGGCGAGGCCTTGAGCGGCGAGGATTTCACTTCCTCCAGCTTGATGCCGAGCTTGTCCATGAGACCGCTGACGTCAGGATATTGGATCAGCACGCCGATCGAGCCGACGATCGAGGTCTTGCGGGCAACGATATGGTCGGCTGCACTTGCGATCATATAGCCGGCCGATGCCGCCAGCGTGCCGACCTCGGCCACCACGGGCTTGTCGCCGGCAAGCTTGCGCACGGCTTCGAATGTCGACTCGCCGCCGACCGTGGTGCCTCCGGGCGAATCGATCGACAGGATGACGCCCTTCACCTCCGCAGACTTGCGGATCGCTTCCAGCCTTCTGAGCAGTTCCTCGTCCTCGGTGATGGTGCCTTCGATCTTCACCTTGGCGATATGGGGGACCGCCTGGCCGGTGAAATTGTCATCATAGACCCATGCCGAGAAGGCGATCACCGCTGCCGCCAGAACCACAAAAGCGGCCACGCGCCAGAAAGTC
>NZ_RZRX01000103.1:0-20892 GCF_003997405.1 Mesorhizobium sp. M2A.F.Ca.ET.042.01.1.1 | reverse complement strand
CGCCGCGCAGGACGCGCCGCCTTTCGCCGCCGATCCGGAATTCCTCGATTTCGAGCGCTTCATCGACGGCAATATCTCGCGGCGCCGCGTCCTGCGCGGCGAGCTCGGCTTCCTCAAGCCGGTGATCAGCCGGGCTTTCCTCGAACGGCACGGGCTGACTTACGATGAAAACCTGCGTCTTGGCGAAGACTACGAGCTCTATGCGCGCGCTGTCGCCAGCGGGGCGCGGTTCAAGATCATCAAGTCCTGCGGCTATGGCGCGATCGTGCGCGCCGATTCGCTGAGCGGCCGCCACAAGACGCAGGATCTGAAGCGCCTTGCCGATGCCGATCTGGCGTTGCTTCAGATCGACCATCTTCCCGAACGCTCGAAGGCGGCATTGCGGCGCCACGAGCGTCATGTCCGCGACAAATACCGGCTGCGCAACTTCCTCGACGTGAAAGCCGAGCGCGGCTTGGCGTCGGCCGCGGCTTACGCCTTCGCCAGCCAGTCGAATTTGATCCCGATCGTTCGTGGCGTCGCCACCGACAAGCTCGACGCGCTGTTCCGCCGCACCGGCATTGCTCCAAGGCAGCAAGTGCCGCCGATGCGCTTCCTGATGGCGGCAAGCAGCGCCGCAAACGAGTGATTCCGTATCGTCCCGGAAGCCGCCGGCCCTCAAAAAATCCGCATTCGCAAAACTATGATGTTGCCTAGTCGCCGCGGGGGTGGCAGTCTATGCTGCAATGCAGCAATTTCGAAAGGCCGGCAAGATGGCTTCGATTTTTGGCTTCAGATCCCGGGATCCGGCTCGTGACCGGCAGACCGATCTCCAGCGTTTCGACCGGCTCGCAAAGCTGTTCGATCAGATCGCGGCCGAGATCGAGACGGAGAAAACGGGTTTGGAGAATCGCTACAGGTCGACGGCGGCCAACGCGGCCTTTCTGGTCGAGGCGATGGAGAATGGTTCGGCATCGGCCAGCAAGGGATCGGATGTCAGCGTGATGACCAACTCGATCCTGAACTGCGAGCGGCGCATTGCGGAGCTCGCTCGCCAGAAAGGCCTGGTGAAGGAACTGCGCCGGTCGCTCGACGCGATTGTCGAGGATGGCGCCGATCGGTCTGCTTCGCAGTCCGCGGCAAGAGGCTGACGGCGCCCGCAGGCGTCGTCATCGGTACGAGACACTAGAGGAGTTCAAAAGGGCGCAGGATCAGAGGCGGCTCGCTCGCTCGAGCCAAGAATGACTTTGGGTTGGGGCGGAACAACACAAGGTGAGTTTGTTATGAATGCAGATCCCAAGAACCCCTCCACCGTGGCGGCTTGCGAGATGTCGCATGCGCCGGGGAGTGGATTAGCCAGCCTGCGGCTCGGCGCGGCCGGCCTCCTGGTTGCAGTCGCGGCGACCCTGCATCCCGCGCATGCGCAAGGGACCCAACCAGAGCTGAAAAGCGCGCCGTCCTTCGTCGACAATTTCTCCAATTTCAATCAGTCCCGCTGGTTCGTCTCGGACGGCTGGACCAATGGCGCCCATCAGAACTGCACCTGGTCGAAGGATCTCGTGCGGCTTTCCGATGGCGTGCTGTCGCTGAGCTTCGAAAAGCGCAAGCTGAAGGACCGCGAGTTCGCCTGCGCCGAGATCCAGACCAAGCAGCGCTACGGCTACGGCGTCTATGAGGCGCGGATGAAGACCGGCGCCGGCTCCGGCCTCAACGCGGCCTTCTTCTCCTATATCGGCCCGCAGGACAAACAGCCCTGGGACGAGATCGACTTCGAGGTCCTCACCAAGGACCCCTCGAAAGTGCAGGTCAACAGCTACATCCAGGGCAAGCCGAAGAACGCCAAGCTGGTCGACGTCGCGGGCGGCGCCGACAAGGGCTTCAACGATTACGGCTTCGTCTGGGAGAAGGACAGGCTGCGCTGGTACGTCAACGGCAAGCTCGTCCATGAGGTGACCAACCCGGACGAGCTGCCTACCCACTCGCAGAAAATCTTCTTCAGCCTCTGGGGCAGCGACAAGCTGACCAACTGGATGGGCGCCTTCGTCGATCCCGGCAGCAAGGTCACCATGCAAGTCAAGCGCGTCGCTTTCACCGCTTTGGGCCAGCCATGCCAGTTTCCGGAATCGCTGGCATGCAGCATAAGTAACAGCAACTGAGCATGATCCCCGAAAGTGAGACCCGGTTTCGGGACAAGATCATCCGGAAATAACCAATCATGATCCCCAAAAATCGGAACCGGTTTTGGGGATCATGCCGAACCAGCCGGGCCGTTGGGCCTGGGGACATCTGAACCAGCCGGGCCACTTTGTGGCCCGGCCTTTGACAGGAATAGAACCAAATGAATTTGACGGTGTTTGGGATTGGCTATGTCGGTCTCGTCCAGGCCGCTGTGCTGGCCGAGGTCGGCCACGAGGTGGTGTGCGTCGATGTTGACGAGAAGAAGGTGGAGCGCCTTAACCAGGGCCTGATCCCGATTTTCGAACCGGGCCTCGAAAGCCTCGTCAAGGAAAACCACGCGGCCGGCCGCATCCGCTTCACCACGGATGCGGCAGCGGCGGTCAGGCATGGCCAGATCCAGATGATCGCGGTCGGCACGCCGCCCGGTGAGGACGGCTCGGCCGATCTGAAATATGTGCTGGCCGTCGCCGAGACCATCGGCCGTGAGATGGACAGCGCCAAGATTGTCGTCGGCAAGTCGACCGTGCCGGTCGGCACTTGCGAAAAGGTGAAGGCCAGGATCGCCGAAACGCTGAAGAAGCGCGGCCGCGAGGACCTCGCCTTCGACGTCGCCTCGAACCCCGAATTCCTCAAGGAGGGCTCGGCGGTCGCTGATTGCATGAAGCCGGACCGCATCATCGTCGGCACGTCCAGCGAGGATACCGAGATGGTGATGCGCGAGCTCTACGCGCCGTTCAACCGCAACCACGAGAAGATGATCGTGATGGACGTGCGCAGCGCCGAATTCACCAAATACGCCGCCAACTGCATGCTGGCGACCAAGATCAGCTTCATGAACGAGATGGCCAATCTCGCCGAACAGCTTGGGGCCGACATCGAGGAGGTCCGCAAGGGCATCGGCTCGGATCCACGCATCGGCTACCACTTCATCTATCCCGGCCTCGGCTATGGCGGCTCGTGCTTCCCGAAGGACGTGCGCGCGCTGATCAAGACCGCCGAGGGCATCAAGTTCGACGCCAAGCTGCTGCGCGCCGTCGAGGAACGCAACAATGCGCAAAAGTCGGTGCTGTTCGACAAGGTCAATCACTATTTCAAGGGCGCGCTCAGGGGCAAGACGTTCGCCGTCTGGGGGTTGGCCTTCAAGCCCAATACCGATGACATGCGCGAGGCGCCGTCACGCACGCTGATGGAAGCGCTGTGGGCGGCCGGCGCCAAGGTGCAGGCCTATGATCCCGAGGCAATGCAGGAGTGCCAGGCCATCTACGGCCTGCGCGAGGACCTGCTGCTCTGCGGCACCAAGGAGGCGGCGCTGCGCGGCGCCGACGCGCTTTTGATCTGCACCGAATGGAAGAGCTTCCGAGCACCGTCCTTCGACGCGCTCAAGGATTCGCTGACCACGCCGGTCATCTTCGATGGCCGCAACCTCTACGATCCCAAGGTGATCGCGCGCTACGGCATCGAGTATTTCTCGATCGGCAGGATGGCGGCATGACGATGCCCGCGCGGGCACAGCAAGGAGCCTAGGCTATGAAAGTTCTATTCGCGGGCGGCAGCGGCTACACGCCGCAATTTAGCGGTGGCGTTCAGTCGAGCACGCATCATCTGGTCGAGCAGTTGCGCGAGCATGGCCACGAGGCCTCGGTGCTTGCCGCTTTGTTCGGCGACGGCTTTTTCGGCTTCAAGGCGCGCGCCAAGATGAAGCTGCTCCGCCAGCGCGCCGTCATGGATACGTTCCCAGGCTATCCCGTCGTACGGGCATGGTTCCCGTGGGAGGCGGCGGGCTTCGCGACCAAGCGATTGCGGCCCGACGTCGCGGTCGTCCAGTGTCACAAATCCGTGCCGATCGGCAAGGAATTGCAGGCCCTCGGCGTGCCGCTGGTCGTTTACCTGCGCAACGTCGAGTTCGACGAACTGGCCGGCGACCCGCGCGAATTGCAGTCAGCGCTCTACATCGCCAATTCGGAATTCACCGCCCGTGCCTACAAGGAGAAGTTCGATATTGAATCCACGGTGATTCCACCCACGATCAATCCTGCCTTCTACAGCACGCCGACAACCGGCGAGTTCGTGACGATGATCAATCCTTACAACGAGAAGGGTTTCGAACTGGCCGTCCAAATTGCCCGCGAATGCGCGGAAATCCCGTTCCTGTTCGTTGAGAGCTGGATGCTCGACGACGATCACCGGGCCGAGATCGAGCGGACGCTTGCTTCGCTCGGCAACGCCGTCCTCGAGAGCCGTACCAGCGACATGAAGACGGTCTACGGCCGCACGAAGATCCTGCTTGCTCCCAGCAAATGGGAAGAAGCCTGGGGCAGGGTCGCGTCCGAGGCGCATTGCAGCGGCATTCCCGTTGTCGGATCCCGGCGCGGCGGTCTCCCGGAAGCGATCGGCAACGGCGGCGTGATACTGGATTACGATGCTCCGCTCGCCGACTGGGTGGCTGCCATACGGCGGCTATGGACCGACAAGGCCGATTACGACAGGATGTCCGCGGCGGCTCGCCAGTTTGCGGAGCGGCCGCAGATGAACCCCGACAACCAGTTCGCGACGTTCATGGACGTCCTGAATCGTGCTGTCGAAGGACAGCCCCTTCGCAAGGCCTCCTGAGCGGGACTTCCGCGACACGAGGCGAAACCGGCACTTCGCAACGGTTTATGTTGCGATGCAACAATTCGTGCCGGCGCGGGCGCGGGACGAAAAGTCGAAAGCGCTGCATCAAAAATGTTGCAGTGCAGCAATTCCTATACTACCATCCCCATCGGGTGGGCCAACAGCGGTCGAATGAATGCTGCATGTCGTGTGCCTCAACTACGATTCCCATCCAGTTGCCCCTGTCGTGCGACTTTTCCTGACGGCTGAAGACGCGGCGCCGAAGTCCGCGGGCAAGGCCGGTTGCCTTGTTCAGGCCTGGTTGTGGGCGGGCTGCCCGATGAATCCCGGCGCGGGCGCGGGCCGAGAATGAGGATATGCTTCGTCGTCGACAAGTTCCCCTCCCTGTCGGAGACCTTTGTCCTTGACCAGATAGCAGGCTGCCTTGAGCGCGGCATGGAAGTCGGGGTCGTCTGCAACGAGACGACGTTCGGCAAGGACGCCAATGTCGACGATCGGCGCTGGAAGAGTCTGCCCGGAAAAGTCGTGTGCTGGTGGGGCTGGCTCGGCCGTTATCGACCCTTGCTGAGGAAATGGTCAGGCAAGTCTTGGGACAAGCTCTCGACCGCCATCGACCTCCTGTACGCGCGCAAATTGCACAAGGCCGATGTCATCGTCGCGCATTTCGGCACGAACGGCTTGCGGGTGGCGCGTGTCATCAAGCGTGGGCGGATTTCCGCGCCGCTGGTGACCGTCTTCCACGGCAACGACGTCGGCGGCCCGATGCATGACAACACGCTGGCGCGCTACAGGACGGTGTTCCAGAACGGCGTCCTCCAGATGCCGGTGAATGCCTTCTTTCGCGATGCCCTTATCGAGGTCGGCGCCCCGCCGGGCGAGGTCGTCGTGCACCATATGGGCGTTCGACCCGGCGAGATAGAATACCGGTGGCGATCCTGGAAGAATGAGACGCTGTCGTTCATTTCGGTCTGTCGTCTGACCGAAAAAAAAGGCGTTGAATATGCGCTTCGCGCGCTGGCCAGGCTGCCGCGTGATGACTGGAACTATTCGGTGATCGGCGCCGGCGAATTGCTGGAGCAATTGAAACGACTGGCCGCCGAGCTCGGCATCGCCGGGCGCGTCGATTTCCTTGGCCCCAGGCCGCATGCGGAGGTCAAGCAGCGCCTGCGGGACGCGCATGTCTTCGTGCTGCCCAGCGTAAGCGCTCACAACGGCGACCTCGAAGGCATCCCGGTCGCCCTGATGGAGGCGATGGCTGCCGGGCTGACGGTGGTCAGCACCTACCATTCAGGGATACCCGAACTGATCGAGGACGGGAAAACCGGCTTCCTCGCGCCGGAACGGGACGTTGCGGCGTTGGCCGCCAAACTCGTCTGGGTCGCCGACAACCCGGTCCTGTGCGAGCCGATCGCGATCGCCGCGCGGCGCAAGATTGAAACAGACTTCAATGCCGACGTGCTGAACCAGCAGTTCGCACGGATTGCAACTGAACTGGCCGGAACGAGAGCACACTGATGAACGCTAACCCGCCCCTGCCGCAGTTCGGACGCGTCGCCCTGCGCGGCGGGCTGGTCACTGCCGGTGCCCAGGGTTTCAAGATGGTGATCCAGTTCCTCTCGGTCATCATCCTGGCCCGGCTGCTGCTGCCGGAAGATTTCGGCCTTGTGGCGTCGGTGGGGCCGATCGTCGCCTTTGTCGGGCTTCTGCAAAATCTCGGGCTGCAGCAGGCTCTTGTCCAGCGCAAGGACATCAGCGACAGGCAGCTCAATCAGGTGTTCTGGATCAGCGCGCTGGTCGGATTGGGCAGCGCGGTGGTAGTGGCGGCATTGGCCCCGGCCATTGCCGGCTTCTACGGCGATCAGCGCATGTTAGGCATCACGGTCGCCTCCGCGCTGCCGTTGCTTCTCGGCAGCATCGCAGCCGTCCCGCTCGCCTTGATGAACCGTCACCTGCAGTTCGGCCAGCTGGCCTTCAACGATGTCATAACGGCGGCCGCCGGTCTTGTTGCCGCCGCCATCGCGGCCTGGGCGGGAATGGGATACTGGTCGTTGGTGCTGGGGCCGGCCGTGGCGGCGGTCGTTGCGCTCGGCGCCGCATGGCTGGTGGTGCGCTGGACGCCGTCGCGTCCGGACTTCAGGGTCGAGAGCGAGATCCTGTCGTTCGGCGCCAATCTGACCGGCTTCAATCTCGTCAATTTCTTTTCACGCAATCTCGACAACATCCTGATCGGAAAATATTCCGGAGCGATCGAGCTTGGCTACTATGACCGGGCCTACAAACTTCTCCTGTTTCCGCTGCAAAACATCACCCAGCCGCTGACGCGCGTGATGGTGCCGTTGCTCAGCCGCA
Source organism: Mesorhizobium sp. M2A.F.Ca.ET.042.01.1.1 (assembly GCF_003997405.1). Taxonomy (NCBI): domain Bacteria; kingdom Pseudomonadati; phylum Pseudomonadota; class Alphaproteobacteria; order Hyphomicrobiales; family Phyllobacteriaceae; genus Mesorhizobium; species Mesorhizobium sp. M2A.F.Ca.ET.042.01.1.1. Next base: position 13,773 of record NZ_RZRX01000103.1, on the reverse strand, counting down.
TCCACGAGGACAAGGTGCGGTTCCGCGATCTGTACGTGCGCACCAACTGGATGCTGGCGGCCGTGACCATGCCCGGCATCGCGGCGCTGACATTGACTTCCGAGCAGGTGGTCGCGCTTCTCTTCGGGCCGCGCTGGATCGCCGTGGCGCCAATCTTCGCGTGGCTGGGCATCGCCAGCCTGATGCAATCCGTATCGAGCACCACCGGCTGGATATTCATCTGCCAGGGCAAGACAAAGGCCATGTTCCAGTGGGGCGCCTACTCGTCGCTCACCACCGTGGCCTCTTTTGTCGTCGGCCTGCATTGGGGCGCCGTCGGCGTCGCGGCCGCCTACGCGATCAGCGGCTACGTTCTGCGCGTGCCGGTGCTCGCGGTCATGATCCACCGCGTCGGGCCGGTGACGGCAGGGGACTTCCTGATCATGCAGGGCCTTTTCATATTATCGTCCCTGCTTGCCTGGCTTGCCTATCTCGGCCTGCCAGCGTCCCTTACCGGCCAGTCGGACCTTCTCGCCGTCGTCCTGGCTTTATGCCTCGACTACGGGCTTGCCTTCGTCCTTATGGCGATCTTCCCCCAGCCGCGCAGGATACTGCTCACCACGCTTGCCAACATCGCGCGCAATCTGCGCTGATGCCTTGAGCATGAGAGGCTTCAGCAACTCCGCGGCAGACATCGCCGAAGCATGTTCCTCGAGCACGGCTTGGAGGACGGTGCGGCGGTAGTCTTCAAGCTTGCCGACGAACCGGCCGAGCTTTTCGGCCGCCTCCGGCGGGGTGACAGTGTCGATATCGAGCAGCAGATCGGCAACACCGATCCTCTTGGCGACTTCCTTGGTCTTGAACTCATAGGCGATCGGAAGCACAGGCGTTCCCACGCAGAGCGACATGATCATCATGTGCATGCGGGTCGCGACGACGAAGTCGAAACCCTTGACCAGAGCCATCAGTTGCTCGGGGGTGTGGAATGAAGCGTCCACGCTGACATTCCTCGCAATTTCTGGATCGAGCTCGGCGACGATCTTGCGTGCTGTCTTGGAATCGTCATGGGCATATTCCGGAACGCCCTGGCAGGTGGAGACAAAGGTCACCTGCTTGCCATGGTCCCGGACAAGGATGGTCGCGATCTCACGTACCGAATCGATATAGCGGCGCATCCCGTCTTGGCCGTCATTGACGTAGTTCCAGTGGCGGACGGAAATGGCGACGCGGCCCGTCTGCGCAGGCGGCTGAGCCGAGGCGAGCCGCTTGCCGATGCCGTCCGTGTCGGCAAGGGCAAACACGGCATCGGCCACCACGTGACATTTGCCCGGCTCCTTGACCATGTCCGCTATGTGGTGGCGGGAGCGCTCGTCGCGCAGCAGGATGAGCGGACTGCGATCGAAAATCGGGCTCAGTTCGCGTCGATTGTAAGGTTTGTTGAACGGACCGAGGGACTGCGTGAAGAATACGGGATCCTTGCCGATGGCCGCATCCAGGCGGAACTGGTTCAGTCGCCGTTCAAGGTTGTAGTTCTCGACCAGATAGGTGCCGCCAGTCGTGACCACGAGGTCGGCGTTCTGGTAGATATCGAGGCCGCGGCGGTCGCTCTCCTTGAAAAAAGCGCGGCCGAGAAGGCTGTCAGATCCGAAATTCCGCAGCACCTTGTGGACCAGCCGGTTGTAGTGCGGCTTGAGCCGATCTTTCACACCGCTTCCCGAAGGGTATCGGAAGAGGGTTTCCGACAGGAGCTTGTGAAATTCCAGGTCGGGGTAATCCTTCTTTGGATAGAGCCTCGCGGCGACCTCGGGCTGGCTGTCGAAGACGAAAAAGCGCAAGCCGTCGCCGGCGACAGTCCTCAGAATGTGGCGAATGGCCAGCAGGATCGCTGCGTCTCCCGTGTTCAGGCAGACCGTGTTCTCGACGATGATCTTCATCGCATCTCCTCATCTTGGGCAGGTTTCCGAAAAAGGCGGCCCCCTTGTCGCCCAAATGCCGGTATGTCGATCCGCAGTGCCTGTGCGCTCTCCGCCACCCTTCCGACGACCGACCGGTCGCCAACTGTTGCCGAGGACAGCTTAAGCTCAGGGCTTTTGCAGTGCAACAAAAAGCGCAATGCGCTTTGCTACGCCGCACCAAAATTGTTGCGATGCAGCAAAAGCTGTACTAGCATCCCCGATGGGTGGGCCGAACATCGGTCGAGTTTCATGCTGCATGTCTTGTACCTTGTGCATGACGTATCCGACCCGGCAGTGCGCCGGAGGGTCCAGATGCTCAAGGCAGGCGGCGCCGGGGTCACCCTGGCGGGCTTCCGCCGCACCACCAGTCCGGTCGCCGAGATCGAGGGTATCAGGCCTGTCGACCTCGGCGCGACACGCGACGGCCGATTCGCGCAGCGCCTCGGGGCGGTCGCCAAGGCGGCCATGTCGATCGGCGCGAAACTGGGCGCCATGCCCAGGCCGGATCTCATCATCGCGCGCAATCTCGAAATGCTGGCGCTTGCCCGCCGCGCCAATGCCGCCCTCGGGGCGAACGTGCCCATCGTCTATGAATGCCTCGATATCCATCGCCTGGTGCTGCGCGACGATTTTGTCGGCAGGACATTGCGCGGCGCCGAGCGTCGTCTCGCCCGTGACGTGAAGCTTCTGGTGACCAGTTCGCCCGCCTTCATCGCCAATTATTTCGAGCCCTTCGGGCAGATCGGCGCGCCTGTCGAGCTGATCGAGAACAAATATTTCGAGGCGGCATCCGTTGTCGCCGCGCAGTCTTTCGAGGACGACGGCCCGGCGACGCCGCCTTGGCGGATCGGCTGGTTCGGCGCGCTGCGCTGCCGCCGCTCGCTGAAGCTGCTGGCCGACTTCACCCGCCGGCAGGCGGGGCGTTTCGAGGTCGTGCTCAGAGGCCGTCCGGCGCTGTCCGAATTTCCGGATTTTCATGGTTTCGTCGAGGCCGAGCCCTGGCTTTCGTTCGGTGGCCCTTACCGCAATCCGGAGGACATGGCGGCCATCTACGGGGAGGTGCACTTCTCCTGGGCGATCGATTTCTTCGAAGCCGGCCAGAATTCCGAATGGCTGCTTCCCAACCGCCTCTACGAAGGCTGCCGCTTCGCCGCCGTGCCGATCTCGATGGCCGGCACCGAGACCGGCCGGTTCCTCAAAGGGCAGGACATCGGCGTGCTTCTGTCCGAGGCGACGCCCGAAGGTCTAGAGGCGATGCTCGGCCGAATGGATCAGGACAGATACCGCGCCCTGAAGTCGCGCGTGTTGGCCCGCAATCCACGGACCTGGAGCTACGACCGCAGCGACTGCGCGGCGTTCGTCGAAAAGCTGCGCGGCCTCACCGCCATGCCTTCGGCTTTCGCGGCGGCGGCATGATGGCAAAGGACGCGCAAAGACCCATGACGCAGGCAAATCCATCGATCCTGATTGTCATTCCCTGCCTCAACGAGGCGGCCCATATCGGCGGCCTGCTCGACCGGTTGCGGCCTGCGGCGGCACGGCTCGGCGGCCGCATCGTCGTCGTGGACGGCGGCAGCAGCGACGGCACGCAGGCCATCGTCGAAAAGATCGTGGCGAAGGATCCCCGGGTCATCCTGCTCGCCAATCCGAAGCGCCTGCAAAGCGCTGCCATCAATCTGGCGGTGGCGACCCTCGGCGAAGGCGCCGACTATCTCATCCGCATCGACGCGCATGGCGGCTATCCGGACGACTACTGCGACCGGCTGGTCGAGGACGCTTTGGCCACGGGCGCCGATTCGGTCGTCGTTTCGATGCTGACCGCCGGCACCGGGGCCGTGCAGAAGGCCGTCGCGGCGGCGCAGAATTCCAAGCTTGGCACCGGGGGGTCGAAGCACCGGCATATGTCCGAGGGCGAATGGGTCGACCACGGACACCACGCGCTGATGCGCATCGCAGCCTTCAGGCATGTCGGCGGCTATGACGAGAGCTTCAGCCACAACGAGGACGCCGAGCTCGACTACCGCCTGCGCCAGGCTGGCTACCGGATCTGGATGAGCGGCGGGACGCACATGATCTATTATCCGCGCTCGACGCTGAAGAGCCTCTATTTCCAGTATCTCGGCTATGGCCGCGGCCGCGCCAGGAATGTGCTCAAGCACCGCATGGTGCCGAAGGTCCGGCAGATGGTCCCGCTGCTGGTCGCGCCCGTGGTGCTGTTGGCCCTGTTCTCCGTCGTCCACTGGCTGGCGGCGGTGCCATTCCTTTTGTGGGCGGCGGTATGCCTCGGCTACGGCCTGGTGACGGCGGTGCGCCAGCGCAACGCCAGCATTGCGCTGGCCGGAGTTTCAGCCATGGTCATGCATTTCGGCTGGTCCGTCGGCTTCTGGCAGCAGCTTTTGACGCCGCGCTCGCAGCGCGAGGTGGCGTGATGGCCGGCCGCTCGATCGACATCTGCATCTGCACTTTCCGCCGGCCTGAGCTGGCCGACACGCTGCGCTCCGTCGCCGCCCTGGAGAAGCCTGAAGGTTTGGAGATCGGCATCGTCGTTGCCGATAATGACGATGAACCAGGCGCCCAAAAACTGGTGAAGGCGCTGGCCGAGGAATTGAAGCTGCCGGTCCGCTATCGCCACGCGCCGGCGCGCAACATCTCGATTGCCCGCAACGCCTGCCTCGACGCCAGCGTGTCGGACTTCGTCGCCTTCATCGACGATGACGAGACGGCGTCGCCCGGTTGGCTGGTCGAGTTGATGGCGACGGCCGATGCCACCGGCGCCGCGGCGGTGCTTGGGCCGGTGCGGGCGCATTATCGCCAGGACGCGCCGGACTGGATGCAGAAGGGTGACTTCCATTCCACCTTGCCGGTCTGGGTGCGCGGCGAGATCCGCACCGGTTACACCTGCAACGTCCTGCTCCGAACGACCGACGCGAGCCTGCGCGGCCGGCGCTTCAGCCTGGCGCGCGGCCAGACCGGCGGCGAGGATACCGAGTTCTTCGATGCCATGGTCAAGGCCGGCGGCCGCATCGCCTTTGCGCCGCAAGCCTTCGTCGACGAGGTCGTGCCGCGCGCCAGGGCCGCGTTCGATTGGCTGCGCCGTCGCCGCTTCCGCTTCGGCCAGACGCATGGCCATTTGATCGGCCACGGCGCCGGCGGCATCCGCCGCGCCGGCCAGGTCGGGCTGGCTTCGGCCAAGGCGGCCTACTGCTTCGGCATGGCTGTTTTGACCGCGATCAGCCCGGTGCGACGGAACCGCAGCGTGCTGCGCGGCATTATGCACGTTGGTGTCGTCTCCGGTTTGGTCGGCGTCCGTGAAATCCGCCAGTACGGCCTCACTTCGCCAGAACAAGGGAACAAGCGTGCAGCCTGACGTCAGCTTCGTCATCGCCGCCTACAATGCGGAGGCCACCCTCGACCGCGCCATCGCCGGCGCGATCGCGCAACTCGGCGTGACCGTCGAGGTCATCGTCGTTGACGACCAGTCGCGCGACGGCACGCTGGATGTGGCGCGCGCCTATCCCGAAGACATCGTCAAGGTGGTGGCGTTGCCGCAGAATCGCGGCCCAGGTGGCGCCAGGAATGCCGGCCTCGATTTAGCGCGCGGCCGCTGGGTGGCGGTGCTGGATTCCGACGACGCCGTTCTTCCTGGCCGTATGGCGGCGATGATCGCGCGGGCGGAAGCGGCCGGCGCCCACATCGCGGTCGACAATGTCCAGGTCGTGCGCGAGGACGGTACGCCCGACGACACCATGTTCCCGGCCGACTATCTCGAGGGCTTAAGCGAGATCTCGCTGGCCGATTATATCGAGGGCAATCTGGTTTTCGAATCGCGCTTCAATCTCGGCTATCTCAAGCCGGTCTTCCAGCGCCGCTTCCTCGACGACAACAAGCTGCGCTACGACGAGAAGCTGCGCATCGGCGAGGACTACATTCTGCTTGCAAGCGCGCTGGCCAGCGGTGGCCGTTGCGCTGTCGAGCCGACCGTCGGTTATGTCTACCATATCCGCACCGGCTCGATCTCACGGGTGCTCGAATTGCACCACGTCGAGGCAATGACGCTGGCCGACGCCGCCTTCGCTGCGGCATATCCCATGGACAGCACCGCGAAGGCGGCCTTCGCCCGGCGCGGCCGCAGCCTGCGCAAGGCGGCGTCGTTCCTGTCCCTGGTCCAGCACATCAAGGCGCGCGCGCCGCTCAAGGCAATCGGGGCGGCGCTCAGGGATCCGGCCGCGATCGGGCATTTGTCGATGCCGATCGCGGTCCGGCTCAGAAGGGTTGCGGCGCAGGTTCGCCGTGGGGGCGGGGAGATGAAGCATGCGGGCGATTTGATAGCCGGCGATAGGTAGAAATCTTTTTCTCTCAGAAGGAAGACCAGATGCAGAAAGTCAGGAAGGCAGTCATCCCGGTGGCGGGGCTCGGAACGCGGTTCCTGCCGGCAACCAAGTCCATGCCGAAGGAAATGCTTCCCGTCGTCGACAGGCCCGTCGTGCAATATGCCGTCGACGAGGCGTTCGAAGCCGGCATCGAGCACATCGTCTTCGTCACCGGCCGCAACAAGGCGGTTATCGAGGACTATTTCGACCTGCATCCTGAACTGATCGGCACGCTGGAACAGACCGGCAAGAAGGCGCAGCTCGAATCGCTGGAGAGCCTGCTGCCGGTGGCCGGCGCCACCTCCTTCATCCGCCAGCAGTCGCCGCAGGGCCTCGGCCATGCCGTCTGGTGCGCTCGCGACGTGATCGGCAACGAGCCCTTCGCGCTGCTGCTTCCCGACATGGTGTCCTTCGGCGCGCGCGGCTGCCTCGCCGAGACCGTCGATCTTTATCAGCGGACCGGCGGCAACGTCATCGCCGTCGAGCGCTGCGATCCCGCCGAAACCAGCAAATACGGCATTGTCGGCCGCGGCGACGAGGTCGGCTCCGGCTTCCAGGTCACTGAGATGGTCGAAAAGCCGGCGCCCGCCAAGGCGCCGTCGAATTTCTACATCAATGGCCGCTACGTGCTGCAGCCGGAGATCTTCGCGCTGCTCGGCAATCAGCAGCGCGGCGCCGGCAACGAGATCCAGCTCACCGACGCCATGGTGCGCCTCGCCCAGAGCCAGCCCTTCTATGCCCAGCCTTTCGATGGCCGCATGTTCGACTGCGGCTCCAAGGAAGGCTTCATCGAAGCCACCATCGCCTTCGCCCTGGCTCGCGACGACATGAAAGGCCCTGTCTTCGAAATGCTGCAGCAATTCGTCCGGTCGCATGAGCGCCGGGAAGTAGCCGCATAATGCCCATCTTTTGGGTGCATATGCGGTTTCGCGATGGCGCGACAGCCACTCAGGCGCCCGGGCCTTCAGGCCCGGCGCATCCTGGCAGCAACGTTGCGCGGTCTTTTCTGGTCACGACGCGGATCTACCAAGGCCGATAGCGCCTGCAACCTGGAATTGGACCGAACATGAATTATGCCAACTTCCCTCTCGACAAGAGGACGCCCTTGCCCAGTGCCGATCAGGAAAAGGGTGAAGACTTCATCGATGTCGAGCGTCTGCTTGGCATGGCCGCCCGTCAGGCCAAGGTGGTGGCGATCTGCGCCGCCATCGGTCTGGTCTTGGGCGTGATCTATCTGCAGACCACGCCCAAGCAGTATACGTCGGTGGCGAGCGTCCTGATCGACGGGGGCATGAACAAGGTCATGGACGACATCTCGGCTGCCAGCGTCACGCAGCAGACCGACGCGACGATCCTCAGCCAGATCGAGATCCTCAATTCGGCGCGGCTGGCGTCGGAGGTGGTCGACAAGTTGAAGCTCGACCAGAACCAGGACTTCATGAGCCCGCCTCAATCGGCTTTGGCCAAGGGCATCGGGTTCCTGCGCGGCATCGTCGGCTATTTCCGCGGCAATGCCGCCGATCAACTCCCCGGCATCCAGAATGTCGATGCCGCCACGCGCGAAGCCATGATCAAGGCCGCGACTCACGACTACGCGGTTCTTATGCTGCAGACAGGATTATCGGCCGATCGCGTCAGCCGCTCCAATGTCATCAGCATCAGCTACCAGGCGACAAACCCGGCACTCGCCACGGCCATCACCAAGGCCTATGCGGACGCCTATCTCGCCGACCAGCTCAACGCCAGCTTCGACGCCACCGAGCGCGCGGCCGTATGGCTGCAGGGCCGGCTGACCGAGTTGCGCGAAAGCTCGCAGGCCGCTTCGCTGGCGGTCGAGAAGTTCAGGGCCGAGCACGGCCTTTCCGCCAACAGCGACGGCCAGTTGCTGAGCGACAAGCAACTAGCCGACCTTAACGCCCAGCTCATCGTCGCGCAGGCCGATACGGCTCGCACCAGCGCCCGCTACCAACAGTACAAGGCGATCGTCGACAGCGGCTCGGAAAGCGCCTTCAACGATTCGGCCATAGCGGCTGACCAGCCGAGCAGCTCGGTCATCATCGGGCTCAAGACCCGCTATCTGGCCATTGCCAAGCGCCTGCAGGACGTCGAGACCAATTTCGGCAAGGATCACCCGCAGGCGGTCGCGCTGACCAAGGAAAAGGCCGATGTCTCGGCGCAGATCTTCGGGCAGCTGAAGCAGATCACCGAAAGCTACCGCAACGACTTCGAAGTGGCGCAGGCGCGCGAAACCGCGCTTCGCGACAAGATTTCCACAGCCGCCGGCAAGAGCTCGATCGACAATCAGTCGCAGGTGAAGCTGAAGGAACTTGACCAGCAGGCGCAGGCGCTGACCACGCTCTACCAGACCTTCCTCAGCCGTTATGAGGAAGCTTCGCAGCAGCAGTCCTTCCCGGTCGGCAAGGCCCGCATCATTTCCGATGCGACGATGCCGCTGGCGGCCTCGAGCCCTCGCACCATGCGTGTGCTGGCTCTGTCGCTGGTGCTCGGCCTGATGCTCGGCGCCGGTTTCGGCGGCCTCAACGAGTTCAACGAGCGCTTCTTCAGGACGGGCGAGGATATTCGTGATCGCGCCGGCCTGAAATTCCTCGGCTATCTGCCGACGATCGGCGGCGGGAGGGCCAAGGATTCCAAAGCCGACGACCTGCCGGCCGACGGCAAGGTGGCCAGCCTCTCCTCGGCAGAGAGGCGCGCGCGCATGCGCGTCAGCATCGATGCTCCGGCTTCGATGTTCGCCGAGACGCTGCGCAACGCCAAGATCGCCTTCGACGTCGTGATGGAGGACCGCGGCAGCCGGGTCATCGGCATCATTTCGGTGCTGCCGGGCGAAGGCAAATCGACGGTGGCTGCGAACCTCGCCGGCCTGCTTGCCGCAAACGGCGCCAAGACCTTGCTCGTCGACGGCGACCTGCGCAATCCTGGCTTGAGCCGCAGCCTTGGCATGGAGGCCGAGCAGGGCCTGATGGAGGCGGTGGTCAATGGCCAGACCTGGCAGTCGGTCGGCAAGGTCGACCGCCAGACCAAGCTTGCGATCATTCCAGCCGTGCTCCGTGGCCAGTTCTCGCACACCAGCGAGCTGCTGGGCTCCGCCGGTATGCGGCGCTTTATCGAGAACGCCAAAGAGACGTTCGAGTACATCATCGTCGACCTGCCGCCGCTCGGACCCGTGGTCGACGCCAAAGCCTTCGCGCCGCTGGTCGACGGCTTCGTGCTGGTCACCGAATGGGGCCGCACGCCGCGCAACATGGTGCGCTCGATGCTGGAATCGGAGCCCTATATCGCCAACAAGGTGATCGGGGCGGTGCTCAACAAGGTGGATTTGAAGAAGCTGGCCAAATACGGCGCGCTCGGCGGCTCGGAAAGGTTCTTCGACCGCTACTCGAGCTACTATCTGGAGAAGTCGGAAGCGCGCGCCAAGCAGGCTGCCTGACGTGGAACAGGATCAGGGCGGTTCAGCCCGAAACGTCGAATTGCCTAATCCCGTGAGGACAGCAGCCGACCGTATTTGCCGACGATCCTGAGCGCGGTCAGCCGCCCGGTCTGGAAGGCGCCGGTGTCGATGTCGAGCCGGCGCCCGTCGAGCTTTGGGACGTCGACGATCGTGTGCCCGTGCACCACCCAGCGGTCGAGCCGGTGTGCCGCCTCGAAGAACTCCTCGCGGATGTTGAGAAGGTCGCCCTCGTCCTGCGCCTCCAGCGCGATGCCGGGCCGGATGCCGGCATGCACGAAGACGAATTGGTCGGAGCAGACCATTGCCGGCAGCGAGCGCAGGAAGTCGACATGGCTGGCGGGAATGGCCTCGCGTATGCGCGCGTCCGCCTGGGCGCTCGAACCGTAGAGGCTAATCAGCCGGTCGGGGTCGACGCCGTAGGAGAACAGGGTCTCGCGGCCGCCATAGCCGAGCCAGGTTTCACGCGAGAGATGTCCGTCCAGATAAAGGAGCAGCGCGACTTCATGGTTTCCCACCAGACAGACGCGCTGAAAGCCCCTCGGCGGCGGCGCCATCAGATGGTCGACCACGCGCCGCGAATGCGGCCCGCGATCGATATAGTCGCCCAGCATGATGATGATCTTGCGGCCGCGGAACTGCTGCGCGTCGAACTCGATTTTCTGTTCCAGCGCGCGCAGTTCGTCATAACAGCCATGCACGTCGCCGATCGCATAGACGATCGTGTCGCGCATATCCATCACAAGGCGCTCGCGCGGCGCGGGTCGAGGGCGTTTCGATCGTTGGAACAGGCTCACGGATTGAGGCTCGGATACTTGCACTGATTTGCGCCTCGATATCATGTCGAATGCAAACAATTCCACACCGGCGGTCCAGGCAGCCAGACGAGCGGTTCCCCGCTTCCACGAAACCGTAGACCCCTCTCGGCGGGCTTCAACAGATGACGGAACAGGGTGGGATCGAGCGGCGGCAGCACACGCGGCTCGCCGACGGCCTCTACCGGCCGATTCACGGCGACGGTAGCAAGGCATCGCGGTGTGTCGACGCCGCCGAATGTCGTCTCTTGTTGAGCCATGCCGTGCCTTCGGTATGGCCCCCCAGGCAAACTTAAAGTCTGATGCTGCATCGCACAACAAGCGATTGCAGCGCGGGGGAAACTGGCTAATACATTATTAACGCGGCCGTCTGCCGGGCTGCTACACTCCGATGCCGCGGCCCTTCAACGCCGCCGTGATCTCGTCGAGGATCGCGGGGTCGTCGATGGTCGCTGGCATCGCCCATTCCTCCTTGTCGGCGATCTTCTGCATCGTGCCGCGCAGGATCTTGCCGGAACGGGTCTTGGGCAGCCGCTTGATCGTCACCACGGTCTTGAAGGCGGCAACCGGGCCGATCCGCTCGCGCACCAACCCTACGACCTCGCTTTCGATCGCGCCGCTGTCGCGCGCCACGCCGGCATTGAGCACGACGAAGCCGAGCGGCACTTGGCCCTTCATGGCGTCGGCGATGCCGATGACGGCGCATTCGGCGACGTCGGGATGCGCGGCCAGCACCTCTTCCATGGCGCCGGTCGAGAGACGGTGGCCGGCGACATTGATGATGTCGTCGGTGCGGGCCATCACGTAGAGATAGCCGTCCTCGTCCATCATCCCGGCGTCAGCCGTCTTGTAGTAGCCGGGGAATTCTTCCAGGTAGGCCTGGCGGAAGCGGGCGTCGGCATTCCACAGCGTCGGCAGGCAGCCGGCGGGCAGCGGCAGCTTGACCACGACATTGCCGAGCGTGCCGCGCGGCACTTCGTGGCCGGCATCGTCAAGGATGCGGATGTCATAGCCCGGCATCGGCACGCCGGGCGATCCGTATTTCACCGGCAGCAGCCCGAGACCGGCCGGGTTGATCGTCATCGGCGAGCCGGTCTCGGTCTGCCACCAATGGTCGATCACCGGCCGATCGAGCTTCTGCTCGGCCCATTTGATCGTCTCGGGGTCGGCGCGCTCGCCGGCGAGGAACAGCGTGCGGAACTTCGACAGGTCGTATTTCGGCACGAACTCGCCCTTGGGGTCCTGCCCCTTGATGGCGCGGAACGCGGTCGGCGCGGTGAACAGCGCCACGACGCCATGCTCGGAGATCACCCGCCAATAGGTGCCGGCGTCCGGCGTGCCGATCGGCTTGCCCTCGAACAGGATACTGGTGCAGCCATGCAGAAGCGGCCCGTAGACGATGTAGGAATGGCCGACCACCCAGCCGACGTCGGAAGCCGCCCAGAACACTTCGCCGGGCTTGACGCCGAACTCGTTGTCCATGGTCCACTTCAGCGCGACCATATGGCCGCCATTGTCGCGCACGATGCCCTTCGGCTGCCCGGTCGTGCCGGAGGTGTAGATGATGTAGAGCGGGTCGGTGGCCAGCACCGGCACGCAGTCCACATTGGCGCCGGCTGCGCGCTCGCGGGCGACCGCATCGGCATAGTCGATGTCGTAATTGTCCTTCATCTCGCAGCGCAGTTGCTCGCGCTGCAGGATGAGGCAGGCATCGGGCTTGTGCTTCGACATCTCGATCGCCTTGTCGAGCAGCGGCTTGTAGGCGACGATGCGACCGGGCTCCAGGCCGCAGGAAGCGCTGACGATCAGCTTCGGCTTGGCGTCGTCGATACGGGTGGCGAGCTCATGCGAGGCGAAGCCTCCAAACACCACCGAATGGACGGCGCCTAGCCTCGCGCAGGCCAGCATCGCAATCGCCGCTTCCGCCACCATCGGCATGTAGATGATGACGCGGTCGCCCTTGCCGACGCCGCGATGCCGCATCACCGAGGCCAGCGCCACCACCTCGCGCTTCAGTTCGGCATAGGTGAATTTCCGGATCGTGCCGGTGATCGCGCTGTCATGGATCAGCGCCAGCTGGTCGGCGCGGCCGCCCGCGACATGGCGGTCGATCGCATTGTAGCAGGTGTTGCAGGAAGCGCCGACGAACCAGCGGCCATAGACGCCTTGCGCCGGATCGAAGACCTTTTCGGCCGGCTTGTACCAGTCGATCGCCTTCGCCGCTTCGGCCCAGAATCCTACGGGGTCGCGTTTCCAGCCCTCATAGACTTCGTGATAGCGTGAGGCCATCGACATTCCCTCCCAGGACATTTTTTTGCCGTCTGGGAATAGCCTAAGTCGCTTTCATAGGCCATGTCTTCCTGACTTTCGTCGATATCGCCCGTCAAGCTCCCCTGTCCGGCGCGGCCATGACGTCGCCGCTCTTGCTGTCCGTGATGTAAGCCGGCTTAGAGCGGCAGCGCCGCCAGCATCAGCCCGACGCCGCCGACGATCAGGATCGCCGCCGCAAGCGCCTTCCGATGGCGTTCGAACGCCGTCGGAGCCCGTTCCCAGTTGTAACGCATACAGATCACTCCCCCAAAACCCGGCGGACTCATAGCTTACGCAAGGGCAGGAAGGCAAGACCTCGGTAGTATTGCCCCACGGCGGGCCGCCCGGCACGGCCTGTCGTTCCCTCCGCCGTCCATGGCGATGGACAGCCTCGCGGTGCCGCGCTATTTGCTCCCGGGCGAAGGGGAGCGGGCGCATGGCCGAGATTGGTTCCAAAACGGTGCTTCGGATGGCGGACGATGCGTCGGTACAGCATGTCGGCGATGGCGCCGTCGTGCTGTTGGCGCGCAGCGGCCAGCTCTACACTTGCAACGACACGACCGAGGCTTTTCTCGACAAGGTTGATGGCGCGCGCAGCCTCGACCAGATCATCGACCTGTTGTCGGACGAATTCGAGGTCGACAAGGCAACGCTCGACGAGGATATGGCTGAATTGGCGGCCGATCTGGTGGCTGAGGGTATCCTCGCCGACCCGGGCATGTGATGACCGACGGGCCGGTCCTGCGCGCCCTGTTCCGTGCCCATTTGTGGCTCAGCGCCCGGCTGCTGCCGGTGCTGGTTGGCCGGCGCGATTTCGAAAGCGTGTTGAAGCTGGCGCCGCTGCGCTCGCCCATGCCCTATCGTGACCTGCCCTGGAC
>NZ_RZRX01000102.1:0-20938 GCF_003997405.1 Mesorhizobium sp. M2A.F.Ca.ET.042.01.1.1 | reverse complement strand
AGCAGGCCGAGGCCAACGTCATCCGCCGCCGCGAGGAGACGAACGCCACGCGTTCGCTGCTCAACACGGCCAAGGTGATGGCCGAGAACCCGGTGATGCTGCGGCTGAAGGAGCTCGAGGCTCTGGAGGCCATCGCCGGCAAGGTCGAGCGGCTCACCGTCCACAACGGGACGGGCGGGCTGCTCAACGATCTGGTCAAGCTCCGCGACTGATGCATGTCGCCCAGCTGACGCAGCGTAAAATGGGAAGGGCCGCCGGTTCGAACGGCGGCCCTTCTTGCGTTCCCAAAGGCGGCGTCCCATCTGCTCCCGGCGCATCAGGCCTTTTCCTGCCGGGAAAAACCGATTAGACAGCGCCCAAAGCAAGATGCGGACAGATTCCGCCCGCAACCCGAAGGAAGAGCCCTTGTCCACCACGTTCGAGAAAGTCGCCAAGATCATTGCCGATACCAGCGAGATCGATATCGACACCATCACGCCCGAGAGCCACACGATCGACGATCTCGGCATCGACAGCCTCGATTTCCTCGACATCGTCTTTGCCATCGACAAGGAATTCGGCATCAAGGTGCCGCTGGAAAAGTGGACGCAGGAGGTCAATGACGGCAAGGCCTCGACCGACGATTACTTCGTCATGAAGAACCTGTGCGCCAAGATCGACGCGCTGGTTGCGGCCAAGAACGCCTGATGTCCACGGCGAGCGCGAACTTGACGCGCTCCGCGCATGACCCCGAAATCGGCATCGATTTTCGGAAAGGATCATGCGCAAAATCAAAAAGTCGCCTGCCCCACAACGGCCGCCCATGAGTTCCCACGACGTCGTCATCACCGGCATCGGCCTTGTCTCCTCGCTGGGAGAGGGCCCGGATGCCCATTGGCAAAAGCTTACGCAGCCTGGGTTCCAGCCGGTGCTGGATGCGGAGCGTTTCGCCCCCTATACCATTCATCCCCTGCCTGAGATCGACTGGAACCTGCAGATCGCCAAGCGCGGCGACCAGCGCCAGATGGAAACCTGGCAGCGTCTCGGCACCTATGCCGCCGGCCTTGCGCTGGACGATGCGGGAATCAAGGGCAATGACGAGCTTTGCACGACCATGGACATGGTGGTGGCGGCCGGTGGCGGCGAGCGCGACGAGGCCGTCGACGCCGCGATCCTTGCGGCTTCCGAAACCCGCAACGACCGCGACGTGCTGCTCAACGAGAAGCTGACCACGGAACTGCGGCCGACTTTGTTCCTGGCCCAGCTCTCCAACCTGCTCGCCGGCAACATATCGATCGTCCACAAGGTCACCGGTTCCTCCCGCACCTTCATGGGCGAGGAAGGCGCCGGCGTCTCGGCCGTCGAGACGGCCGCCGCGCGCATCCGCTCGGGACAGTCGACCCATGTTCTGGTCGGCGGCGCCTTCCAGACCGAGCATTCAGACATGCTGCTCGGCTATGAGCTTGCTGGCTACCTGCATCGCGGCCCCTGGAAGCCGGTCTGGCAGCGCCAGGGCTCAGAAGGCGGCGGCGTGGTCACCGGTTCAGGCGGCGCTTTCCTGGTCCTGGAGCAGCGCGAGCACGCGAAAAGCCGCGGCCGAAGGATCTATGCCGAGCTCGGCCCCATCGTGTCCGGCCGCGCCAGACGACGCCTGGGCGAGTTGGATGCCGAGGTCGTGGCCCTGCTGAAGCAGGCCGTATTGCCCGCCGGCGAACTGCTGACGATATCCGGCGCTTCGGGCGCCCATGCAGCCACGGCCGCGGAGAAAGCGGCGCTCGACGCCAATCCGGCGCTCGCCGTGCGCGGCTTCTCGACGCTGACCGGCCATATGAAGGAGGCGCAATTCCCCTTCGCCGTTGCCCTCGCGGCCATGGCGATCGACCGCAAGGGCGGTTACCCCGTTTTCGATGCCGCAGCCGAGAAGCCGTTTGACGGTGCGCCGAAGACAGTCCTTGCAACGGCGATCGGCTATCACCAATTCGAGGGCATGGGGCTGATCAAAGCGGCCTGAGTACCATCGAGGCTGTCAGGACAAAACATGGCCAATCTCAAAGACCACATGGGCAGGCCGGTCGTGGCCGTCACCGGCATCGGCGTCGTGACGTCGCTGGGCGTCGGCAAGACCGACAACTGGGCGGCGCTGACGTCCGGCAAATCCGGCATCCATCCGATCACCCGCTTTCCGGTCGATCACCTCAACACCCGCATTTCCGGCATGGTCGACTTCCTGCCGTCGAGCTCGAAGGGCGCAAGCCACCTCACTTACGAACTGGCCGAGACCGCGGCCCAGGAAGCCGTGTCGGAAGCAGGCCTCGATTCCGGCGATTTCGGCGGCCCGCTGTTCCTCGCCTCGCCGCCGGTCGAGCTCGATTGGGCCGACCGTTTCTCGCTCTACAATTCCGACAAGAAGGATGGCGGTTCCGAGAGATTGCTGCGCGTCGCCCGCGCGTTGAAGGAACTCGACATCTTCGAAACCACCCAGTTCGGCTCGATCGCCGACCGACTGGCCGACCGCTTCGGCACGCGCGGCCTGCCGATCACGCTGTCGACCGCATGCGCTTCAGGCGCCACCGCCATCCAGCTCGGCGTCGAGGCGATCCGGCGCGGCGAATGCGACAAGGCGCTGTCGATCGGCGCCGACGGCTCGGCGACGGCCGAGGCGCTGATCCGCTTCTCGCTGCTTTCTGCCCTGTCCACCCATAATGACATCCCGGAAAAGGCGTCGAAACCCTTCTCCAAGGATCGCGACGGCTTCGTGCTCGCCGAAGGATCTGGCGCGCTGGTGCTGGAATCGCTGGAAGCCGCCCTGGCCCGCGGCGCGACGATCCTCGGCATCATGCGCGGCTGCGGCGAAAAGGCGGACGATTTCCACCGCACCCGCTCTAAGCCCGATGCGTCGCCGGCGATCGCGGCGGTGCGCGCCGTCCTTGCCGATGCGGGCATGAGCGAGGACGAGATCGAATATGTCAACGCGCACGGCACCTCGACGCCGGAAAACGACAAGATGGAGCATCTGTCGCTGTCCACGGTGTTCGGCGAGCGTATCGGCTCGATGCCGGTCTCGTCGAACAAGTCGATGATCGGCCACACGCTGTCGGCCGCCGGCGCGGTCGAGGCCGCCTTCTCGCTGATGACCATGCGCGAAAGCGTCATCCCGCCGACCATCAATTACGACAATCCGGATCCGGCTATTGTCCTCGACGTCGTCCCGAACAAGAAGCGCAACGCCGAGGTCGGCACGGTTTTGTCGAACTCTTTCGGCTTCGGCGGCCAGAACACCTGCCTTGTCATGGCGCGGGAACCGGTCTAAGCGGACGTTTTCCCGCTTTTGACAACTGACAGGCCCTATGCGCGCATTGCAACTTATCGAGGACCGCCGTCTCGAAACGGCGGACCTGCCGTCTCCCCCGCCGCCTTCGCTCGGCGAAGTGACGCTGCGCATCAAGGCGGTGGCGCTCAACCATATCGACGTCTGGGGCTGGCGCGGCATGGCTTTCGCCAAACGCAAGCTGCCGCTGGTCGTAGGCGCCGAAGCTTCCGGCGAGGTCGAGGCGGTCGGTCCAGGAGTCTCCAACCTGCTGCCGGGGCAGTTGGTGTCGATCTACGGCGCGCGCACCTGCGGGCTGTGCCGCGCCTGCCGGGAAGGCCGCGACAATCTCTGCGAGCACGTTTCCGGCGTCCACGGCTTCCATCTTGATGGCTTCGCCCAGGAAAAGATCAACCTGCCGGCGCGCCTGCTGGTACCCGCTCCTCCCGGCGTCACCGAGATCGGCGCGGCAGTCGCGCCCGTGACTTTCGGCACGGTCGAGCACATGCTGTTCGACAACGCCAAGCTGGAACCCGGCGAGACCATTCTCGTCCATGCCGGCGGCTCCGGCATCGGCACCGCCGCCATCCAGTTGGCCAAGAAGATGGGCTGCACGGTCATCACCACGGTCGGCTCGAACGACAAGATCGACAAGGCGAAGGGGCTCGGCGCCGACCATGTCATCAACTACCGTGAGGACCGCTTCGAGGGCGTCGTGCGCAAGCTGACGAAGAAGAAAGGCGTCGACGTGGTCTTCGAGCATGTCGGCGCCGACACCTTCGCCGGCTCGATGCTGTCCCTGAAGCGCGGCGGCCGCCTCGTCACCTGTGGTTCGACCTCGGGCGTGTCGACCCAGGTCAATCTGATGCAGCTCTTCCAGCAGCAGCTGAAGCTGCTCGGTTCCTTCGGCTGCCGCATGGAGAACATGGCCAACGCCATGCAGAAGATGGCCGCCGGTCTCGTCGCCCCCGTCATCGATACCGAGGTGGGTTTCGACGACATCGATGCGGCGCTGACGCGCATGGAAGGCCGCGACGTCTTCGGCAAGATCATCCTGCGCGTCTCCTAAAGCAGTTCCAGGAAAGGCGGATGGTCGGCAACGCGCTCAGGAAAGCCCGCCGGGACTTCATGTTTCGCTACGGCCTGCGGCTGCGCCAGATGGAGCACTGGCTGGTCGCCAGGCTCGCCATGGGGTTGCTGTCGCTGCTGCGCCTGTTGCCGCCGGACAGCGCGCTCAACTTCGCCGACCGCGCCGCCCGCCGGGTCGGTCCGATGGTCGGGCGCCACCGGGTCGCGGTCAACAATCTGCGCCTGGCCTATCCGCAAAAGAGCGACGCCGAAATCGAGGCCATCGCACGCGACATGTGGGGCAACATGGCCCGCCTGGCGGCCGAATACATCTTCCTCGATGCATTGTTCGACTTCGACCCGGACGCTTCGAAGCCGGGCCGGGTCGAGGTTCGCGGCATCGAGCATTTCGTCGCGATCGCCGCCGAGAAGAAGCCTCACATCCTCTTCACCGGTCATCTCGGCAATTTCGAGCTGCTGCCGGTGGCCGCGGCCACGTTCGGCATGAACATCACCGCGCTGTTTCGCCCGCCGAACAATCCTTATCTCGCCGATTACATCCATTCGACGCGCCGCTCCTCGATGGGCGCGCTGCTGCCCTCCGCCGCCGGAGCCTCCTTCGCCCTCGCCGCTATCCTGGAAAAGGGCGGCAATATCGGCGTGCTGGTCGATCAGAAATTCTCAGGCGGCGTCGAGACGACTTTCTTTGGCCGCCCATGCCAGACCAACCCGATGCTTGGCATGTTGGCCCGCCACTACGACTGCGATGTCTACCCCGCCCGCTGCGTCAGGCTGCCGGGCAACCGCTTTCGTCTGGAGATCGAAGACAAGCTGGACCTGCCGCGCACAGCTGACGGCAGCGTCGACGTCGATGCCGCCACCCAGCTTCTCACCGATGTGGTCGAGCGCTGGGTGCGTGAGGACCCAGGACAGTGGATGTGGTTCCACAAGCGTTGGGAAATCAGCGGCCGCCGCCGCAAGCGCGCAAAGGCGAAGACAGCAGCTGGCCAATAACTGGCCGGCATTATCGCAATCAGTTGGTGACGACGATCCGCGTGTTGCCGAAGCCGGCTTCCTTGACCATCGCGTAGAACGTCGCGGCGTTGGCCGGATGCAGGCGCACGCAGCCATGCGACGCCGGGCGACCGAGATGTCTCACCGCCCCGGTGCCGTGAATGGCGTAGCCGCCGTGGAAGAACACGGAATACGGCATCGGCGAGTTGTCATACTTGCGCGAATACCACATCCGGGCGGTCCATTGCGGCCGGTAGCTGCCGCGCGGCGTGAAATAGCCAGGTCGCGCCGTCGATACGCTCCAGCGGTAGAGCACCTGGCCATATTTGCTGACGGTCATGGTCTGCGACGAGACGTCGATATTGGCGACCAGGTTGGCTGCCCGGCTTGCGACGGACATGCCGAACAACGCTGTCGCCAGCACGGTTGCCATGAGAACGAACTTTTTCATGCGATCAAACCCCTTTGATTGCCCCTGCCATTGACGCGGTTTTTCCATCTTTTTGCCGGCAGATGCGTTAAGTACCACACACTCCTTGACGAATCC
Organism: Mesorhizobium sp. M2A.F.Ca.ET.042.01.1.1; assembly: GCF_003997405.1. Classification (NCBI taxonomy): domain Bacteria; kingdom Pseudomonadati; phylum Pseudomonadota; class Alphaproteobacteria; order Hyphomicrobiales; family Phyllobacteriaceae; genus Mesorhizobium; species Mesorhizobium sp. M2A.F.Ca.ET.042.01.1.1. The sequence continues at coordinate 15,023 of NZ_RZRX01000102.1, read as the reverse complement.
GCCAATCCAATCCGATGAATTTGAACGATTTTCCCGGCATGGTTGCCACCTCGACACGCACCCTCTGAAGTTTAAGCGCGAGCGTTGGGCCATCTCCCGATCGTCGTGTGGCAATGTGCGACTGGTTGCTTGCAAAAGTGCTGCGTTCCTTCTTCAATCCACCGAATGAGTGAACGACTTTTCAAGGCGGTCGAGGACCGGACAGACGACTTGGTTGCGCTGACCGCGGACCTGATCCGCTTCCCGACCGTCAATCCGCCCGGCGAAGCCTACCGGCCATGCGCCGAGTTCCTGGGCGCCCGGCTGAAGAAACTCGGCTTCGAAACCGAGTTCATCCGTGCCGAGGGCGCGCCAGGCGATAGCGACCGCTATCCGCGCGTCAACGTGGTCGCCCGCCTCGACGGCCGCTCGCGCGGCCCCTGCGTGCATTTCAACTCGCATATCGACGTCGTCGAGGCCGGCGACGGCTGGACCGTCGATCCCTTTGCCGGCGTGGTGAAGGATGGCAGGGTCTATGGCCGCGGTGCCTGCGACATGAAGGGCGGCCTGGCGGCCTCGGTCATCGCCGTCGAAGCCTTCATGGAAGCCTATCCCGGCTTTCCCGGCGCCATCGAGATCTCGGGCACGGCAGACGAGGAATCGGGCGGTTTCGGCGGCGTCGCCCATCTGGCCAGGCTCGGCTATTTCTCCAAGCCGAAGGTCGACCACGTCATCATACCGGAGCCCTTGAACAAGGACCGCATCTGCCTCGGCCATCGCGGCGTCTGGTGGGCCGAGATCGAGACCAAGGGCGAGATCGCGCATGGCTCGATGCCGTTCCTCGGCGACAATGCGGTGCGCCATATGGGCGCTGTGCTGCAGGCTTTCGAGGAGGAACTGTTCCCGGCGCTCGACCGCAAGATGACACGCATGCCGGTGGTGCCGGAAGGCGCCCGGCGCTCGACCATGAACATCAATTCCATCCATGGCGGCCAGACCGAGGATTTCCGGCCGGGGCTTCCCTCGCCCAACGTGCCGGATTGGTGCCGGCTCACCATCGACCGGCGCTTCCTGCTCGAAGAGGATATCGCCACCGTCAAGGGGGAGGTTACCGGCATCCTGGAGCGGCTGAAACGCGAGCGCAAGAAATTCGACTATGAGATCCGCGACCTGATGGAGGTGCTGCCGCTGATGACCGAGCGCGACGCGCCAGTGGTGAAGGCCGTCGCGAAGGGAATCATGGAGGTGTTCGACCGCGAACCCGACTATGTGATCTCGCCCGGCACCTACGACCAGAAGCACGTCGCGCGCCTCGGCCACCTCTACGACTGCATCGCCTATGGCCCGGGCATTCTCGATCTCGCGCATAGGCCAGACGAATGGGTGGGCATCGCCGACATGGTGGAATCGGCCAAGGTGATGGCGATCGGCCTCAATGTGCTCTTGCGCGGCACGGCCGGCTAGTGGGCAAAAACATTCCGCCTGGCGCCGCCCGGCAGCACGAAACGCAATTTACTCGCGCGCCAAATCACGCTTCTATCCGCCAGCTTGAGCATGTTTGAGCAATGGGAGTTCAGCGATGAGACTGTGGAAGACCATCCTGGCCGCGGCTGTGCTGTCGCTTGCCGCCGCCACCTCGGCCTTTGCCGCGCGCACCGACCTCACGCTCGGCATCGTGCTCGAGCCGCCACATCTCGATCCAACCGCCGGCGCGGCCGCGGCCATCGGCGAAGTCACCTATGCCAATGTCTTTGAAGGGTTGACGCGCATCGACGACAACGGCCAAGTTCAGCCCGCTCTCGCCGAGAGCTGGGCAGTCTCCGACGACGGCAAGACCTACACGTTCAAGCTGCATTCCGGCGTGAAGTTCCACGATGGCTCGGCCTTCAGCGCCGACGACGTGAAATTCTCGCTGGATCGTGCGCGTGCCAAGGATTCGCTCAATCCGCAAAAGCAGCTCTTTGCCCACATCACCGATGTCACGGTGGTCGATCCGTCGACCGTCAAGGTCACTCTCGACGGGCCGCAGGGCAGCTTCCTTTACGACATGGGCCAGGTTGCGGCGGTGATCGTGGCGAAGGGGTCGGCTGACGGCAACAAGGACAAGCCGATCGGCACCGGTCCCTTCAAGCTCGATCACTGGGCCAAGGGTTCCGAGATCACGCTCGTCAAGAACCCGGACTACTGGGGTACAGCCGCCGCGCTCGACAAGGCTACATTCCGTATCGTCCCCGACGTGGCCGCAGCCGTCCCCGCCTTGCTCTCGGGCGACATCCAGGCTTTCGCCAACATGCCCGCACAGGACGCGCTCGGGCAGATCCAGTCCGACCCGCGCTTCAGCGTCGTGATCGGTTCGACCGAGGGCGAGACGATCCTGTCGATCAACAACAAAAAGCCGCCCTTCGACAAGCTCGCGGTGCGGCAGGCGCTCGCCTCGGCGATCGATCGCAATGCCATCATCGCAGCCGCTTCGAACGGTCTTGGAAAGCCGATCGGGTCTCATTTTTCGCCAGGCGACGCGGGCTATGTCGATCTCACCGGCGTCTACCCGCACGACATCGCCAAGGCCAAGGCGTATCTGAAGGAAGCAGGGCTGGAGAAGGGCTTTTCGGCCACGATCAAGCTGCCGCCCGTGCCCTACGCACGCGACGGCGGCCAGATGATTCAGTCCCAGCTGAAGGAGATCGGGGTCGATCTGCAGATCATTCCGGTCGAATGGGCGGAGTGGCTGAGCCAGGTCTTCACCAACAAGGACTACGACCTGACGATCGTTTCCCATGTCGAGCCCAACGACATCGATATCTATTCGCGGCCCAGCTATTATTTCCAGTATGACAACCCGAAGTTCAACGATGTCATCAAGGCGCTCGGCACCACGGTCGACAAGGACAAGAGGCTGGAGATGCTGGGCGAGGCGCAGAAGATTCTCGCCCACGACGTGCCCGCCGTCTACCTGTTCGAGCTGCCCAAGATTGGCGTCTGGGACGCCAAGCTGCAGGGCATGTGGACGAACTGGCCGATCGAGGCGGATGACCTCACCAAGGTGAAGTGGACGGATTGAGGGCGGCGCGATCGCCCGATCGCTTCCCATGACCGCCTATCTCGTCAAACGCCTCATCATCGCGGCCCTCACGCTGGTGCTGGCCTCGATGGTGGTGTTCGCGGTTATGGAGGTCCTGCCCGGCGATCCGGCGCGGCTGATGCTGGGCCTCAATGCCAGCGCCGACCAGGTGGAGTTGCTGCGCAACCAGATGGGGCTGAACGCACCGCTGCTGCTGCGCTACCTGCACTGGGCAGGAGGCTTGCTCAGCCTCGATTTCGGCCGTTCCTACACCTATTCGGTGCCCGTCATCGACCTGGTGCGCGAGCGCATCGCCGTCTCCCTGCCGCTGGCGCTGATCGCGCTGGCGCTGTCGACCATCATCGCCATTCCGGTCGGCGTGTTCTCGGCCAGCCGCCAGGGCCGCGCCGGCGACACGCTCGCCATGGGTGCCGCCCAGCTCGGCGTCGCCGTGCCGAATTTCTGGTTCGCGCTGATGCTGATCTATCTGTTTGCCGTCTGGCTGCACCTCGTTCCCGCCGGCGGCTTCCCGGGCTGGAATGCGGGCATCTGGACGGCGTTGAAATCCCTGATCCTGCCGGCCGTGGCCCTAGCGCTGCCGCAGGCGGCGATCCTGGGGCGCGTCGCCCGCTCGGCGCTGATCGAGGTGCTCAACGAGGACTATATCCGCACCGCGCGCGCCAAGGGCCTGCCCTACCGCGCCGTGCTGTGGCGCCATGCGTTGCGCAACGCCATGCTCCCGGTGCTCACCATCCTCGGCCTGCAATTCGCCTTCCTGCTTGCCGGCACCATAATCATCGAGAATGTCTTCTACCTGCCTGGCCTCGGCCGGCTGATCTTCCAGGCCATCACCCAGCGCGACCTGATCGTGGTGGAAAGCATCGTCATGCTTCTGGTCGCCGCCGTGATCCTGATCAACCTCCTCGTCGATTTCTCCTACGCCATCGTCGACCCGCGCCTCAGAGGCCGGCAATGACCATGCGCATCGACCTCCCCGAGGAAACCCTTGCCGGCGTGCTGGCCAAGGCCTTCGGCAACCGCTCTTTCCTGATCGGTCTGGTCATCACGTTGCTGATTCTGGCTGTCGCGCTCGTCTCCTTCGTCTGGACGCCTTACGACGTCACCAGGCTGGTGATCGCCGACAAGGCCCAGGCGCCCTCTTGGGCACACTGGTTCGGCACCGATCATTTCGGTCGCGACATCCTGTCGATGGTCATGGTCGGTGCCCGCAATTCGATCGCGGTCGCGCTGGTCGCGGTCGGCATCGGCATGGGCATCGGCGTGCCGCTCGGCGCTCTGGCCGCCGCGCGGGGCGGACTGGCCGACGAGGCGCTGATGCGCGTCAACGACGTCGTCTTCGCCTTCCCTGCCCTGCTTTCGGCGATCATGATCACCGCGATCTTCGGCCCCGGCGCCGTCAACGCCATCATCGCGATCGGCATCTTCAACATACCTGTCTTCGCGCGCGTCGCCCGCGCCGGCGCGCTGGCAATCTGGCCACGCGAATTCATCCTCGCCGCGCGCGCCGCGGGCAAGGGCATGACGCGCATCACCGTCGAGCACATCCTGCCCAATATCGCGACGCTGCTGCTCGTCCAGGGCACCATCCAGTTCGCGCTCGGCATCCTCGCCGAAGCCGGGCTTTCCTATGTCGGCCTCGGCGCCCAACCGCCGATGCCGAGTTGGGGCCGCATGCTGTTCGACGCGCAGACGCGCATGGTGATCGCGCCCTGGATGGCGATCTTTCCCGGCATGGCGATCGTCATTACCGTGCTCGGGCTGAACCTTCTCGGCGACGGCATCGCCGACATCCTCGATCCGAAATCGCGGCGGCGCCGATGAGCCTGCTCGGGATCGAGAACCTGTCGCTTACGATCGGCGCCACGCCGATTCTCAAAGGTGTGGAACTGACAGTCGCGCCCGGCGAGGTCGTCGGCCTTGTCGGCGAATCTGGCTCCGGCAAGTCGATGACGGCACTGACAATCATGCAGCTCCTCCCTCATCTGGCGCGCGCCGAGGGTCGCGTGACTTTCGACGGCATCGACATCCTCGGCGCCACCGAAGACCAGATGTGCGCCTTGCGCGGCGACGATATCGGCATGGTCTTCCAGGAGCCGATGACGGCGCTGAACCCGGTCAAGACGATCGGCGAACAGGTCGCCGAAGGTATCCGCTGGCACGCCAAGGCGAGCCGCGCCGAGGCCGAGGACCGCGCGCGAAAAATCCTGGACCGCGTCGGGCTGCCGGAAGCCAAATTCCCGCTGTCGCGCTATCCGCACGAACTCTCCGGCGGCCAGCGGCAGCGCGTCGTCATCGCCATTGCCTGCGCGCTGAAGCCAAAGCTCCTGATCGCCGACGAGCCAACGACGGCGCTCGACGTGGTGTTGCAGGCGCAAATCCTCGACCTGTTGCGCGATCTGGTCCGCGAAAACCGCATGGGCCTGCTGCTGATCTCGCACGACCTCGCGGTTGTGACCGAGATGGCCGATCGCCTGACCATCCTGCGCCGTGGCGAGGTGACGGAAGCCGGCGAAACCGCGCGCACGCTGTCCGAGCAGCAGCATCCCTACACGCGCGAGCTGGCGCTGGCTTCCATGCACGTGCCGTCGCGGCCGAAGCCGCATCTTGCCGGGTCGGCAAAACCCTTGCTTGAGGTCGAAGGCATCGGCCGGGACTATCCGGGCCGGCGCAAATCCCTGTTCCGGCCGGCGCAGCCGATCCGCGCCGTCGACAATGTCTCGCTCACCATCGAGCCCGCGCAATCCGTGGCGCTCGTAGGCCGCTCGGGTTGCGGCAAGTCCACGCTTGCCCGCATGATCCTCGCCCTGGACAAGCCGACGGCGGGCACGATCCGCTTTGGCGGCGAAGCCATCACGGGTAAAGCGGAGGCCGAGCTGAAGCCGGCCCGGCGCGACATGCAGGTCGTCTTCCAGGATCCCTACGGCTCCTTCGACCCGCGCCAGAAGGTGGAGAAACTGGTGGCCGAGCCGCTGCATCTTCTGGAAAAGCAGCCGACGCAGGCCGAGCGCCGCGAGATGGTCGCGCATGCGCTGCACGAAGTCGGGCTCGGTCCGCGCGACATGGACAAGTATCCGCATGAATTCTCGGGCGGCCAGCGCCAGCGCCTGTCGATCGCCCGCGCCATCATCACCCGCCCAAAGCTGGTGGTGGCCGACGAGCCGGTCTCCGCGCTGGACGTCTCCATCCGCGCCCAGATCCTCGACCTTTTCGCCGAGCTCAACCAGAAGCTCGGCATCGCCTATCTCTTCATCACCCATGACCTGACCGTCGCCCGGGCCATGGCTGACGAGGTGCTCGTCATGCATGAAGGCAAGATCGTCGAGCGCGGCCGGACCGCCGACGTGCTCAACCATCCCAGCTCGGAAGCGGCGCGAGCGTTGGTCGCGGCGGCGCCCGATCTTCACCGAGCCATCGCGCGACGCATGCAGGAACAGGGCTAAGCAGCCGGCCGGGCCGGCTATTCCTCTGGCTTCACCAGATCGACCGGGCTGATATCGAGCAGGTCGAGCGTGCGGCGCAGCAGCTTCACCTCACTCTCCGCCAGCTTGGAATCGGCCTTGGCGATCTCGGCCATATGGCGCGCGAGCAGCTTCCGGCGCTCGACATCAAGGTCGCGGAACAGCGCGATCGCCTGCGAGCCATTGGTCTCGTAGCCATAATCGTTGAGATATTCGATGACGCTATCGATCGAGGTTTCGGGGATGCCGAAGGCTTCCTTGCAGATGTGGCGGAAGACGACCATCTCGCTCTCCGAGACCGAACCGTCGGCCAGGATCATGCGAAACAGCATCAAAAGCTCCGCCGAAAGCACCGGGTCATCCGCCACCTTGCGAACGCCCGGGTCACCGTCGAAGATCGAACGTATCTGGTCGAGCAGCGCCATCGCCATCAAGCTCCCCTTTCCGATTCCACCTGATTGTTAGAGCAATTCCAGGAAAAGTGTGAAGCGGTTTTCCGTCCGGAATTGCGGCAAAGCAACGGACAGAGCGGTTCGGCGTGTAACGGCGAGCCGCTCTGGCTTGGAATCGCCCTTGCGCAAACGGGGCGAGCGTGGTGGAAGCTGCGGTTTCCTTCCAGGCATCCCTCCCCGATGATCGATCTTACCCTGCAGACCGTCCTCATCCTGATTGCTGCCGCCTTTGCGGCCGGCTTCGTCGACTCGATCGCCGGCGGCGGCGGGCTGATCACCATCCCGGCGCTGCTGCTCGCCGGCTTTTCGCCGGTCGCAGCCCTTGGCACCAACAAGCTGCAAGGCATGTTCGGCTCCGGCTCGGCCACCATCCACTATGCCGCCAACGGTCAGGTTGACCTGCGCCGCCAGCTGCCGTCGGCGCTGCTGGCGCTGGCCGGCGGCGCGGTCGGCGCGCTTTTGGCGACGGTCGTCCCCGGCGATTTCCTGCGCGCGCTGCTGCCGCTGCTCCTGATCGCCATCGCGCTCTATTTCGCGCTGAAGCCGAACATGGACGACGTTGACCGCGCCGAACGGCTGTCGCCTTTCCTGTTCGGGCTGATCATCCCGCCGCTGATCGGTTTCTATGACGGCGTGTTCGGCCCCGGCGCAGGCTCCTTCTACATGCTCGCCTTCGTCACACTTGCCGGCTACGGCGTGCTCAAGGCGACGGCGCACACCAAGCTGCTCAATTTCGCTTCCAACATCGGCGGCTTCGTCGTCTTCGCCGCCGTCGGCGTCATCGACTGGAAGGTCGGCCTGATGATGGGCGCAGCACAATTCATCGGCGCTCGCGTCGGCGCGAGCCTTGCCATCCGCATCGGCGCCAGGCTGATTAAGCCGCTGCTTGTGGTGGTCTGCCTGGCGCTCGCCGCGAAGTTGCTAACCGACCCGGCCAATCCCCTGCGCCAGCTAATTGGTATGTGACCGCACCGCTGGTAGAATAAGCGCGCGCGAATCATGTTGGAGGGACTAGACATGAATCTCAGTGCACCTACCCAGATCGTGTTCATTATTTCGTTGGTCATCGCCGTTATCGGCCTTCTTGCCGCTCTTGGCGTTGTTGCATTCATTCCGCTTGCGTCCGTTTGGATCATGCTCATCGCCTACATCGTACTCGCCGCCGGCTGTTTGATGCGCGGCGCTTGAAAATCGCAGATCTCAGGCAACTCGGAGCGCCCGGCCCCTGCCGGGCGCTTTTGATTTGAGGACGGCCGCGAGTTCATCTGCCTCGACCCCGACGGCAATCTCTGGTCCTTCGGCACCTATTGGCCGAAAACGGGGGAAGGGGTAAGCACTTGTAGCAGACGCTCGAGATTAGCCGAGGCGTCCCCAACTTCGTCATCCACGGGCGGAGCGGGAGCGAAGCGGACGCGTAGACCCGAGGATCCATTCCGTGAGCTCGATCGAAGGGCGCAGCGGAGCAGAATTATGCATCGTTGCGAAACGTTGAAGTAACGGAATGGATCCTCGGGTCTGCGCTGCGTCGCATCGCTCCTTGCTCCGCCCGTGGATGACGACGGGAGAGGCGTTGCGGCCAACCGCCGAGCTGGGACTCCATCAACGCGGCGCTAAACGTCTGATTCGAGCACCTATCGCGCCAGGCCAAAGATCGCCTCGCAGTCGAGATGTCGTTCCAGCTCGGCCGCGACCTCGTCCAGCGCCTTCTCGACCTCGGCGCGATAGTCGATGCCGCCGCCTTTGACGCCAAGTCTCTCCAGATAGGCGGCGCGAAAGGCGTCGGCGGAAAACAGCCCATGCAGGTAGGTGCCGATAACCTTGCCGTCGGCGGAGACCGCGCCGTCCTCGGCGCCGTTGAGGATCGTCGACGGCCGCGCCGTGTCCGGACCGGTGGTGCGGCCGAGATGGATTTCATAGCCCTCGAGCGGCAGGCCGAACTGCACCGACTGGGCGCTTGAATTGCGCAGGGTCTTTTCCGGCTCCATCACCGTTTCTATATCGAGCAGGCCGAGGCCCTCGGCCTCTCTCACGCTGCCCTCGATGCCGTCGGGATCGCGCACCATGCGGCCGAGCATCTGATAGCCACCGCAGATACCGACGACATGGCCGCCGCGCTTGCGGTGGGCGGCAAGATCGCGGTCCCAGCCGTTCTCGCGGAATTTGATGAGGTCGCCGATGGTCGATTTCGAGCCGGGGATGACGACCAGCCCGGCATCTTCCGGCAGCCTCTTGCCCGGCGGCACGAACACCACCTCGACCTGCGGCTCGGCCTTCAGCGGATCGAGATCGTCGAAATTGGCGATACGCGCCAGCATCGGCACCGCCACCTTCAGTGCCCGCCTCTCGCCGGACGCGAGGCGTTCGAGCACGACGGAATCTTCGGACGGCAGCCGCCCGGCCGTCTTCAACCATGGCACGACGCCGAAGCAGCGCCAGCCGGTGAATTTCTCGATCGCCTTGATGCCGTCGTCGAACAGCGAGACGTCGCCGCGGAACTTGTTGATGAGATAGCCGGCGATCATGCGCCGGTCTTCTTCCGGCAGGATGAGATGCGTGCCGGCGACCGAGGCGATGACGCCGCCACGATCGATGTCGCCGACCAGGATCACCGGCACATTGGCGCGCGTCGCAAAGCCCATATTGGCGATGTCGCGGCTGCGGAGATTGATCTCGGCTGGCGAGCCCGCGCCCTCGACAATGACTAGGTCGGCCCCCTCGCCGACCTTGGCCCAGGAATTGAGCACCGCGTCCATCAGCCTGGCTTTCATCGCCTGGTAGTCGCGTGCCCGCGCCTCGCCAAAGACCTTGCCCTGCACCACCACTTGCGAGCCGATGTCGCTTTGCGGCTTGAGCAGCACCGGGTTCATGTGCACGGTCGGCCGCACGCCGCAGGCCAGCGCCTGCAGCCATTGCCCGCGGCCGATCTCGCCTTCGCCGGCTGTATCGCCCGGAATGTCGGCGACGGCGGCATTGTTCGACATGTTCTGCGGCTTGAACGGCCGGACCTTCAGCCCGCGATTCTTCGCGGCGCGGCAAAGCCCGGCCACCAGCACGGTCTTGCCGACATCCGAGCCGGTGCCCTGCAGCATGATCGCTTTTGCCATCAGCCCCTGCCTCTCAAGTCGATCATCGGGCCGATGATCGACTTCTGCGCCAATGGCCCGCCGCGCCAGAGATAGAGCGCCATCAGCGGCTCCTTGCCGGTGCGCATGGCATGGCTGACATTCGACGCATGGTGGATCACCTCGCCGGCATCGCGAACATGGAACCCGCCCTCGCCCATTCGCCACCCGGTGCCGCCGGTGAGCGGGATGTAGATTTCTTCCGCGATGTGGTGGTGGTCGGGATAGACGATGTCCGGCCCGAGGATCAGCAGGCCGCCCGCGACCGCATCATTGACGAAATGCCCTCGCGTGCCGAACACTTCCAGCCAGCCGTAATTGTCGACGAAATCCTGCCCGAAATCGGCGGCCGTATAGGTCTGCCCCCAGCGCAATGCGCCCCGGTGGTCGGCGACGAACAGCGCCAGCGGGCTGGCATCCGGCGGCGCAAGCGCGGCAATGCGGTCGAGATGGCCAAGGCAGGCAAGCGCGCGCGGTTCGAGAGGACGGACAGGCATATTCCAGCCGATGCGCGCGACTTCGTCGGCGACCAGATCGTTATCGACGCTGGCGAGATAGGCGTGGAATCGCCCCAGCAACCCATCGAAAATTGTCGGCACGCAAGAACTCCGTTAGTCATTCCATGCACAGCCGGTTCTCAACGGCCCGGGTTGCGCGGCGGCATCATTGGTCTAGATTGAACGGCGCGCAAAGCCAAAAACGACAGGCCAGAAGGCCTGAAACGACAGGGAGCACGCCATGGACGCTGCAGTCGATGCGGGCACTGGCCAGTTCGAACTCAATGAGGAACAGCGCGCCATCCAGGAGATGGCTCAGGCCTTCGCGGCGGATCGCGTTGCGCCCAATGCGCTCGACTGGGACAAGGCAAAGCATTTCCCCGCCGACGTGATCCGCGAGACCGGCCCGCTCGGCCTCGGCGGCATCTATGTGCGCGACGATGTCGGCGGCTCGGCGCTTGGGCGGCTGGACGCGGTGCTGATCTTCGAGGCGCTTGCCCATGCCGACCCGGCTTTTTCCTCGTTCATCTCGATCCACAACATGGCGGCCTCGATGATCGACCGCTTCGGGTCGGACGAGCAGCGCCAGCGCTTCTTGCCGAAACTGACCTCGATGGAGTGGCTGGCGAGCTATTGCCTGACCGAGCCGGGCTCCGGCTCGGACGCCGCCGCGCTGAAGACGCGCGCGGTAAAGAGCGGCGGCGATTATGTTCTCAACGGCGCCAAGCAGTTCATCTCCGGCGCCGGCGACAGCGACCTCTATGTCGTGATGGCGCGCACTGGCGGCGACGGCCCGAAGGGCATCTCGACCTTCGTCGTGCCCAAGGATGCGCCGGGCCTGTCCTTCGGCGCCAACGAGCACAAGATGGGCTGGCACATGCAGTCGACTCGCCAGGTCATCTTCGAGGATTGCAAGGTGCCGGTCGAGAACCTGCTGGCCGCGGAAGGCGCCGGCTTCGGCATCGCCATGGCGGGCCTCGACGGCGGACGGTTGAACATTGCCGCCTGCTCGCTCGGCGGTGCGCAATCGGCGCTCGACAAGGCGCTTGCCTATACTGCCGAGCGCAAAGCCTTCGGCTCCAAGATCAACCAGTTCCAGGCGCTGCAGTTCAAGCTGGCCGACATGGAGACGGAGCTGCAGGCGGCCCGCATCTTCCTCTACGCCGCCGCTTCCAAGCTCGACCGCAAGGCGCCGGATGCCGGCAAATGGTCGGCCATGGCCAAGCGCTTCGTTACCGATATCGGCTTCGACATCGCCAACCAGGCGCTGCAATTGCATGGCGGCTACGGCTATCTGCACGATTACGGCATCGAGAAGCTGGTGCGGGATCTGCGCGTCCACCAGATCCTCGAAGGCACCAACGAGATCATGCGCGTCATCATCGCGCGCTCGCTGATTGGGCGCTGACGGCAACAAAATCGGGAGAAAACGATGGCAACCATCGCCTTCATCGGCCTCGGCAACATGGGGAATCCCATGGCCGCCAACCTCGTAAAAGCAGGCCATGCGGTTCTCGGCTTCGACCTTGTGCCAGAGAACCTTGCCGTCGCAAAGGAACATGGCGTGACCGTCATGGCCAATGCCGTCGCCGCGGTGAAGGACGCCGATGTCGTCATCACCATGCTGCCTGCCGGCAAGCATGTGCTGTCGGTCTATGAGGACATCGCGCCCAAGGCAAAGAAGGGTGCGCTGTTCATCGATTCCTCGACCATCGATGTCGAATCGGCGCGCAAAGCCCATGCCATTGCCGCCAAGCACGGCCTGCCCTCGATCGACGCCCCCGTCTCCGGCGGCACGGGCGGGGCCACGGCAGGCACCCTCACCTTCATGGCCGGCGGTTCCGACGAAGCCTTCGCCGCCGCCGAGCCGATCCTGAAGCCGATGGCCAGGCGCATCGTTCATTGCGGCGGCGACGGCGCCGGCCAGGCGGCCAAGATCTGCAACAACATGATTCTCGGCATCTCGATGATCGGCGTCGCCGAAGCCTTTGTGCTCGCCGAAAAGCTCGGCCTGTCGCACCAGGCGCTGTATGACGTTGCCTCGACCTCGTCGGGCCAGTGCTGGTCACTCACCACCTATTGCCCGGTGCCCGGCCCTGTGCCGGCCTCGCCGGCCAATCGCGACTACAAGCCGGGCTTTGCCGCCGCGCTCATGCTGAAGGACCTGAAACTGTCGCAGGAAGCCGCGCAAAGCGCGGGCGCCGTGACCCCGCTCGGCGCCGAAGCCACGCAGCTCTACGCCCTGTTCAACGCGCAGGGCCACGCAGGCGTCGATTTTTCCGGCATTATTAATTTTCTGCGCGGCGATAAAAGCTAAGCGACTGCTTTAGAACGACTATTAGCGCTTTTTTTGAACACGAAGCCGGCAAATTTAGATTTGCTTAAGGTCTCGATAACGCACCGGTAACGATGTGCCTTTAAAACGGACTGCGAGGCGGACAGCGCGTCCGCCCGGCGCTCCGGATCAGGTCTCGCGTACCGGAGCCCGTAAGTTTCGCAAGTGTTTCGTAGCGAAACGCCATGCGTATCTGGCAAAGCCGCGTTCCCATTGGGGCGCGGTTTTTGCGTTTTGGAAGCATCGCGCACGACGCCCAGGAATGGACCGGGCGCCCATTGAGGAGCGCCCGTACAATATCCCCTCAGCGCTTCCGCAGATCCGCATCCGCGAGATCGAGCGCCTTCGCGATCCGCTCGCAGGCCATGTCGATCGTGTCGCGCGTCCAGATCAGCGGCGGCGAAAGAATCATCGTGTCGCCGGTGGCCCGCAGCATCATGCCGTTCGCGATTGCATGGTCGCGCACCACGACCGCCGCGCTTCCCGACGGCAGATAGCGTTCCTTGGTCGCCTTGTCCTTGACGATCTCGATCGCGCCCATCAGGCCAATCGAACGCACCTCGCCGACCAGCCTGTGCCCGGCGATCCGCTCCTGCAGCGCCTGCGCGAAATACGGGCCGGTGTCGTTCTTGACGCGCTCGACCAGCCCCTCCTTCTCGATGATCTCGAGGTTCTTGAGCGCCACCGCGCAGGCCACCGGATGGCCGGAATAGGTGTAGCCGTGATAGAACTCGCCGCCCTTCTCGACCAGCGTGCTCGCGACACGATCGCCGACCAGCAGCGCCGACAGCGGCTGGTAGCCCGAGGTCAGCGCCTTGGCGGTGGTGATCGTGTCGGGCTCGATGCCGAAGGTCTGCGCCGCGAACCATTCGCCGGTGCGGCCATAGCCGGTGATGACCTCGTCCAGCATCAACAGCACATCGTATTTGCGGCAGATGCGCTCGACTTCCGGCCAGTAGCTCATCGGCGGGATCTTCACCCCGCCGGCGCCCATCACCGGCTCGCCGATGAAGGCGGCGACCTTGTCGGCGCCGGCTTCGAGGATCGCGTCCTCGACCGCCTTCGCCGCGCGGATGCCGAAATCATGGTCGCTTTCGCCGGGCAGCACCAGCTCATAGGCATAGGGCATCATAACATGGACGATGTTGGGCACCGCGCCGCCGAGCTGCTTGTGCATCGGCTCCATGCCGCCGAGCGACGTGCCGGCGATGGTCGAGCCGTGATATGCCATCTTGCGCGAGATGATGCGGTTCTTGTCGGGCTTGCCTTCGAGTGCCCAATAGTGGCGCACGAGCCTGAGCGCCGTGTCGTTGGCCTCCGAGCCGGACGAGCCGTAGAAGACCTGGCTGACATGCTTGGGGGCTAGCTCCGCCAGCTTCTTCGACAACAGCACCGGCGTCGGCGTCGAGCATTTGAAGAAGGAGTTGTAGTAGGGCAGCTCCTTCATCTGCGCGTAGGCGGCCTCGGCCAGTTCGTCGCGGCCATAGCCGACATTGACGCACCAAAGGCCGGCCATGCCGTCGAGGATTTCGGTGCCGTCGGCGTCGTAGATAAACGGTCCCTTGGCATGGGTGATGATGCGCGAGCCAGCCTCGCGCAGCTCCTTGTGGTCGGTGAAGGGATGAAGGTGATGCGCGGCGTCGATCTGCTGAAGCTGCTTCAGCGAATAATTCTGATAGGTCATGGATTTGGTCTTTCCTCTTGAATCAATCCGGCAGCAGCCGGGGCGGATTCTCAGAGGAAGGCGGGCGGCGAATAGCCGATGCGGGCGCAAAGCCGCAACAACTCGGCGCGAAGGGTCCGCGGTGACGGCGTCACCGCGACCCCGAAGGCGCCTGATGTGCTGAAACGGATCATGGCGGCAGCTTATGCCGCCCGAGGCCCAAAATTCAAGTCGTGCCAAGGTGTGTTGAGATTCAGGTCAGGCCGAGCCGAAAATGTCGGTTTCCGAGAACCGGAGCGGAGCGTACCTAAAGTACGTGTTGGGGTGGACGGCCCCCGACGGCATCACAATGTGCCAGAATGAGGTCGTTGCAGATCTCATCAAGGGAGACCGTCCGTGGATAAACTTATTCGCATTGGCATGGATACGTCAAAG
>NZ_RZRX01000101.1:0-21010 GCF_003997405.1 Mesorhizobium sp. M2A.F.Ca.ET.042.01.1.1 | reverse complement strand
TTCAATAACAACGCGATATATGGTTATCGTAAAGTTAATGCTGGCGATGAGATTCGACACAAGTCCGCTTCAAAACCAATTCCTTTCGAATTCGCCTAAAATTTGAGATAAATTCACGGTTTCGAGGCAAGCCGTCCTTTGCGTGACCGTGCCATTATCGTGCCCATAAAAGAGGTCATGCCGATGGATGCATGATCCGTCACGGATGGATGCAGGATCCATCCCGCACGAGAGGCAAGTGAGATGGGCTTTCTGATCAGGATGGCTTTCTGGTTTTCGCTGGTGCTGCTGGCGCTGCCGCTCGGCGTCGGTCCGGGCGAGGACGGCCAGCAGAGCGTCGGGCCGATCCAGGCGCTGTTCGCGGCGCGCGAGGCAGTGGGTGACATTGCGGGGCTGTGCGAGCGCAAGCCCGATGTCTGCGAAACCGGCAAATCTGCCATGTACACCATTACAGTCCGGGCTCAGGAAACGGCCAAGATCGCCGCCGCCATGATCGACGACAAATCGGAGCAGGCAGGCGCGGCCGAGACGAAGGTTGCGGACACGGCCAAGATGACCACCGGCAGCGTCGCCGAGGACATCGTGCTGCCCGCCAAGGTCAATATACCAGTGCTGTTGACTTCCAAGAACTGAGACAATCTTCAGCCGCCACTTGGCTACGCCGCGGGCCCGTCCGACCTCTCGACGCCCGCGGCGTCTTTCTTTTTCCGTGACGCGGCGGTGCCGCGCCACTATATGCGGGCCATGACCACCCCGATCCAGACGATCCGCGACGACTTTTCCCTGCTCGACGAGTGGGAGGACCGCTATCGCTATGTGATCGAGCTCGGCGAGGGCCTGCCGCCCTTTCCTGAGGAGGAGCGCACGGCCGCGAACAAGGTGCCCGGCTGCGTCAGCCAGGTGTGGCTCACCACCGAGCAGGGAGCGGGCGCCGATCCGGTGATCAGCTTCCAGGGCGATTCGGACGCACACATCGTGCGCGGCCTCGTCGCCATCATGCTGGCGCTGTTTTCGGGCCGGCGGGCAAGCGAGATCCAGAGCACGGATGCTGAAGCGACGCTGAAGGAGCTCGGGCTGGACGAGCATCTGTCGCCGCAACGCGCCAACGGCCTGCGTTCGATGGTCAAGCGCATCAAGCGCGACGCGGAAGCGGCGCTGAAGCAGACGGCCTGATCCGGTCCATATCGTCTTCGCTATTCAAAAAGCAAAACGGCGCCGCAAGGGCGCCGTCGAACTTTGCTTGAGGAACGAAGCCGATCAGCGGCCCTTGCGCTTGCGGCCCAGACCCATCTTCTTGGCGAGCTGCGAGCGGGCAGCCGCGTAATTGGGGGCGACCATCGGATAGTTGGCGTCCAGCCCCCACTTCTCACGGTATTCTTCCGGCGTGAGATGGTAATGGGTCATCAGGTGACGCTTCAGCGATTTGAACTTCTTTCCGTCCTCGAGACAGACGATATAGTCGTCATGGACGGAGCGCTTGGGATTGACGGCCGGCTTCTGCTTCTCGGCCGACGGCTGCTCCGGCGAACCACCGACACGGCCCAACGCGGCATGGACGTCGGCGATAAGGTTCGGCAATTCCCCAACGGGCACCGGGTTGTTGCTGACATAGGCGGCGACGACATCGGCGGTCAGCTCGATCAGCGCATCACCGTTTTTGGAAGGTGTTTCGACGATTTCCATAGTGCTCAGGCCCCAACGAGAGTTGTTTCTAAAATTACGCCCTTTTTTCCGAGGTCGGGCATCGCGCGAATTTCATTCAGGAAAACCCTGCGATTCGCGTCGGTCATCTTAATGACGCCGCATCGCAAGTAAGTCAATTCGCATATTGACTTATATTGGGCGATATTCAGCAAATATTGCCGTTTCAGCTTCAAAAATTCGTGCGGCGTGTAACTTCGCGAGATTTTTCTGGCCAGACCAGCATGCCATGACGTTGCGTCACCCGCATGTTAGACATCCGATCGCCACACGACATGGCCCGCGATGCTTGACCAATGCTTGGATGCCTGTTGCGCCAGCACGATGAATCCTGTGGCGCAACGTAGCGCAGGCAGGCTGCCCTGCCAGCCGGCTCGACAAGGCGAGCCGACGGTCGGTCAATAAGGCGCGATATATTTGCCGTAGACCCAGCCGGTGACGAAATGGCCATTCTGCGCCGGGTCGTGCCACACCTCGCACCAGCGATAGCGGATCGCCTGGCGCTGCTTCCATTGCGGCTGCCGGGCAATGTCGAGCAGATTTACGCCACCTGTGCAGCGGCCGGTCATCTGCAGCACGGTGCCGTTCGGATAGGCGGCCTGTTTTTGCGATGCGTTGGAGGGATATTTTCGCGCGTTGAGCGTGTCGCCGAACGGCACGCCCGCCACTTGCCAGGCGGCAAAGACGGTTGCATGAGACGGACTGGAAAAAGCCAGACCCGCCGCGAGGACGGCGACGGACATAGCGGTAGCAACACAGGATTTCATCTTTCCCCCTTCGACTTGGCTTCTGTAGACCATCTTGAGCCGCGCCCCTTGAACCGCCGCTGAGCGGCGTGTTCATTCGTCATTCAAGCAAATTCCGCAGCGAGACGTAATGACCAGCACTTCCGCCCTGACTCCCGCCTTCCCGGCCGCCAGCCCACCGACGCCTGAGAAACATCCGGTGGCCGACACGCATCACGGCATCACCCGCAGCGACGACTATGCTTGGATGCGGGCCGACAACTGGCAGGCCGTGTTCCGCGACCCTTCTTTGCTCGACGGCCGGATTCGAGCCCATCTCGAGGCCGAGAACGCCTATCAGGCCGTTCTGATGGCCGGCACCGCGGATCTGCGCGGCAAGCTGTTTGCCGAGATGAAGGGACGCATCAAGGAAGACGACTCGACGGTGCCGATGAAGGACGGCCCCTATGCCTACGGCTCTTCCTTCCGGCAGGGCGGCGAGCAGCCGCGCTATTTCCGCACGTCGCGCGATGGCGGCAGCGAGGAAATCCTGCTCGATGGCGACGCGGAGGCCGAGGGCAAAGCCTATTTCCGGCTCGGCGGCGTCGACCATTCAGCGGACCACAAGAAGCTCATCTGGGCGTTCGACGACAAGGGCTCGGAATTCTTCACGCTGCGCGTGCGCGATATTGCCGGTGGCACCGATCTTGGTGACCTGATCCCGGATACGGGCGGCGGCGGGGTTTGGAATGCCGGCGATGACGGCTTCTTCTACACCCGCCTCGACGACAACCATCGCCCGTCGAAAGTGTTCTTCCACAAGGTCGGCGACAAGCCGGAGAACGACCGCCTGATCTATGAGGAGACCGATCCGGGCTTCTTCATGGATGTCAGCGGCACGCGCGCCAATGACTGGATCCTGATCGGCATCAACGACCATGAGACGTCCGAGTACCGGCTTCTGCCGGCCGATGATCCTTCAGCGGCGCCCAGGCTGGTAGCGGTGCGGGAGGCCGGGCTGCAATACGACCTGGAAGAAGGCGGCGACGTCTTCTTCATCCTGACCAACGCCGACGGCGCCAAGGACTTCAAGATCATGACCGCGCCGGTCGACAATCCGGTGCGCGCCAACTGGCAGGAACTGGTGCCGCACGAGCCGGGACGGCTGATCCTCTCGGTGCTCGGTTTCAAGCACCACATGGTCAGGCTAGAGCGTAAGGACGGCCTGCCGCGCATCGTGGTGCGCGAGCGCGCCAGCGGCGAGGAGCATTTCATCTCCTTCGACGAGGAGGCTTTCTCGCTCGGCCTTTCCGGCTCCTACGAATACGACACCGAGACGATGCGCTTCACCTATTCGTCGATGACGACGCCGGCGCAGGTGTTCGACTACAATATGCGCAGCCGCGAGCGCGTGCTCCTGAAGACGCAGGAAGTGCCCTCCGGCCACGATCCGGAGCACTATGTCACGCGCCGGCTGATGGCGCCGGCCGCCGACGGCGAGCTGGTGCCGATCTCGCTGCTCTACCATCGCGACACGCCGCTCGACGGCTCGGCACCGTGCCTGCTCTACGGCTACGGCTCCTACGGCATCACGGTGCCTTCCGCCTTCAACACCAATTGCCTGTCGCTGGTCGACCGCGGCTTCGTCTACGCCATCGCGCATGTGCGCGGCGGCAAGGACAAGGGCTATGGCTGGTACGAGGACGGCAAGCGGGCGAAGAAGATGAACACCTTCACCGATTTCATCGCCTGCGCCCGCCATCTCGTCGCCGAGCGTTACACGCAGCATGACCGCATCGTCGCGCAAGGCGGCTCCGCCGGCGGCATGCTGATGGGGGCGATCGCCAACATGGCGCCGGAAGATTTCGGCGGCATCGTCGCCGAGGTGCCGTTCGTCGACGTGCTCACCACCATGCTCGACGCCAGCCTGCCGCTGACGCCGCCGGAATGGCCGGAATGGGGCAACCCGATTGCGTCTGCCGACGACTACAAGACGATCGCCGCCTATTCGCCCTATGACAATGTCGCGGCGATCGATTACCCGCCGATCCTGGCGCTGGCGGGCCTCACGGATCCGCGTGTCACCTATTGGGAGCCGGCGAAATGGGTGGCGCGGCTGCGCGAACGCAAGGCGGGCGACAACCCGGTCCTGTTCAAGATCAACATGGATTCCGGACACGCCGGCGCCTCGGGGCGTTTCTCCCGGCTGGAAGAGATCGCCTACATTTACGCCTATGCCCTGAAAGTGACCGGGAAGACCTGATTTTCCACTCGCAATTGACAAGGGCGCAGGTTACGCAATGCTCTGCTTTTTGGACGTGGTCCTTGGACCGCGCCGGCTGTTCATTCACAAGGTTCGTCATGCTGCTCGTCGACGTCTATCTCGACAAATCGCCCATCCAGGGCATCGGCGTTTTCGCCAAACACCGCATTGCAAAGGGCACGCTGATCTGGAAGCTCGACCCAAGGTTCGACCGGCGCATTCCTGTCGACACCTATGAGGGCGAGAGCGGGCCGGTGAAGTCTTATCTCGATCGCTATTCCTATCCGGACCGGCGCGACCCCAACTACATCGTCTTCGAGGCGGATGACGCGCGTTACATGAACCACGCCGACGAGCCGAACTGCGACGTCTCCTCGCCCGAGGAAACCTACGCGCTGCGCGATATCGCGCCCGGCGAGGAACTGACCTGCGACTACAACCACTTTTTCGAGAACGGCTTCGATTTCCTGGGCGACCGCCACCCGTAGATAAAAGTTCTCAACTCGCCGGCTTGCGCGCCGGATAGCCGTTGGGATGCGGTGGGACAGCCTTGAGATAGGCGGCGATCGCTGCACGGTCGTCCGCCGTCAATTGCGCCATGTTCTTTTGCACCTCGACCATGGCACCGCCGACGGAATCGAAATCGGGCGTGAAGCCGGTCTCGAGATAGTTGGCGATATCGGCCTCCGACCAGTCCTTGATGCTCTTCCCCTCGGGAGTGATGTTGGGCACGATGCCCGAGCCTTCGGCCGCCACGGCGCCGGCGAGCCATTCGCCCTTCTTGACGCCGCCGGCGAAATCGCGCGGCGTATGGCATTCGCCGCAATGGCCGGGTCCCTCGACCAGGTAGCGGCCGGCCAGCACCTTGTCCGGCGTGCCGTCGGGCAGCGCGATCACCGGCTCGGGGCTGAGATAGAGCCATTTCCACAGGCCGATGCCGCGGCGGATGTTGAAGGGGAAGGAAAGCTTATGGTCCGGCGCTTTGCCGGCGACCGCCGGCAGCGTCTTCATGAAAGCATAGAGATCGGCGATGTCGGCCGGCTTCATGCGCGCGTAGGAGGCATAGGGAAAGGCCGGATAGAAATGCTCGCCCGAAGGCGAGACGCCCTTCAGCATGGCGTTGGCGAAGTCCTCCTCGCTCCAGGCGCCGATGCCGTCCTTCCGGTCCTGCGAGATGTTGGGCGGCACGAAGGTGCCGAACGGCGTCTTCAGTTCCAGCCCGCCGGCCAGCTGCAGCCGGGCGTCGCCCTGGGCGCCAGGCTTGGAATGGCAAGAGGTACAGCCTCCTGCATAGAAGATGCGCTTGCCTTTGGCGGCGTCGCCGGGGCCGAGCTGCGCGATGGCCCCGGCGTCAAGCCTGACCGGCGCCGACAGGGCCCAGCCGGCGGCGGCCGCCGCCCCGCCAAGCACGATGGCGGCGCCGACGAGCTTCTTCAGCCAGGCCATATCAGGCGATCAGCCCTTCTTGATCCTGTAGCTCTGATGGCAGGCGCCGCAATCGCCGCCCAGCGTGTTGAGCTGCGCCTTCAGACCATCGACATCGCCCGGCGGCGAGGCGACCGCTTCCTTGGTGTTGGCCAGGAACTTGTCCTCGGCGGCCTTGAAGCCGGCCATGTCTTCCCAGATCTTGGGTGCTGCCGTGGTGTCGCCCTTGTCGGAGCCGGCTGGGAAGAGCTTTTCGGCATCGAACTTCTCGGCATTGGCTTGCAGGGCCTTCAGCGTCGTCAGCACGGCGGCCGCATCGAAATCCTCCTCGCCCTTGACCACCTTGGACAGCTGGCCGGCGAGCTTGCCGCGCTCCTTCATCAGCGCCTGGCGCTCCTGGATCGGATCGGCAAAGGCGGCCGAACCGGCAAAGGCGAGCATAGAGATGGCAAGGACAAGCTTTCTCATTCAATTGGCTCCGTGGTGAAAAAAGTTCGCGACTACCGGCATTTCACCGTTTCACGGCGAAATGCTCTATCTCCTCGTTGGCGCAATTCCGGACGGAAAATTGTTCCACATCTCGTCTGGAATTGCTCCGGACGTTAACGGACCCGACCATGGAAATATTCCCCCGGTGCCGTCACGATTTTGCCGCTCGCGATCAATCTGCTGTGTTGGCAGGTAAAGAAAAGCCCCGGCATGCCGGGGCTTTTCAGTAAGATTGATCAGCCTTTGGCCTTCTCATAGAGTTCCAGGACATGGTCCCAGTTGATCAGGCTGTCGACGAAGGCTTCGAGATATTTCGGCCGCGCATTGCGGTAGTCGATGTAGTAGGAGTGCTCCCAGACGTCGACGCCGAGGATCGGTGAGCCGCCATGCACCAGCGGGTTCTCGCCGTTCGGGGTCTTGGAGATTTCCAGCTTGCCGTTCTTGACCGAGACCCAGGCCCAGCCGGAGCCGAACTGGGTGGTGCCGGCGGCAATGAAATCCGCCTTGAACTTGTCATAGCCGCCGAGATCGCTGTCGAAGGCCGTCTGTAGCGCGCCGGGCAGCTTGTTGCCGCCGCCGCCCTTCTTCATCCACTTCCAGAAATGGATGTGGTTGTAGTGCTGGGCGGCGTTGTTGAAGAGCCCGGCATTCTTGCCGAAGGACTGCTTGACCACTTCTTCGACCGACAGGTCGCCAAGGCCGGCTTCAGCGGCCAGCTTGTTGCCGTTGTCGACATAGGCCTTGTGGTGCTTGTCGTGGTGATACTCCAGCGTCTCCTTCGACATATAGGGCTGAAGCGCCTCGTAGTCGTAAGGCAAGGCGGGCAACTCAAAAGCCATGGATGGTACTCCCTCGAGGAAAAAATCCGGTGAAACTGCCGAACTTAGATAGGTCTGGAATGGGTTGGGGCAACTCCGGAATGAAGCGCCGAGCGACTTTAGAGCAATTCGCCGAAAAGTGTGAAAGGGTTTTCCCTCCGGAATTGCGCCAAACAGGAGAAAGAGTGGGTCGCCGTTCCGTGAAACAGTGAAACTCCGGCGGCTCAGGCGGCGGACGTCGAATGCGCCCATTCCCAATAGAGCTCGCGCGCCTTCTTGGCCACGGGCCCGGGCTGCAGGTCGCGGCTCTCGATACGCGTGACCGGCACGACCTTGGAATGGTTTCCGGTCGAGAAGATCTCGTCGGCGTCGAGGAAATCGCGAACCGACAGCGTCTTCTCGATGGTCCTGAAGCCGTAGTCGCCAAGCAGGTTGATGGTGCGCGAGCGGGTGATGCCCGACAGGAACGTGCCGTTCGGCGCCGGCGTCATCACATGGCCGTCCTTGACCAGGAAGATGTTGGAGGTGCCGGTCTCGGCGACATTGCCCAGCATGTCGAGCACGAGCGCGTTGTCGAAGCCGCGGTTCTTGGCTTCCAGGATGGCGCGGCCGTTGTTGGGGTAAAGGCAGCCGGCCTTGGCGTTGGTGGGCATGGTCTCGATGGTCGGGCGGCGAAACGGCGACACCGTGACCGAGAAACCGGAGGGCGGAATCATCGGCGCCTCGTAGAGGCAGAGGCAGAAGCGGGTCGACTCCGGATCGGCCGGCACGCCCATATAGCCGCCATGCTCGGCCCAATACATCGGCCTGATGTAGACCGCCGTCTTGCCGTCGAATTTCTTCAGGCCGTCCCAGGTCAGACCGACGATCTCCTGCGTCGTCATCGACGGCTTCAGGCCGAGCGCCGTGGCGGACGCGTTGACGCGGGCGGCGTGAAGATCGAGGTCGGGCGCGACGCCTTCGAACCAGCGGCCGCCGTCGAAGACGCTGGTGCCGAGCCACATGGCGTGGCTGCGCGGTCCGAGAATGGCAACGTTGCCCTCGTACCAGTCGCCGTCCACATAGGTCCAAGTCGCGGTTTGCGCCGCCGTCGCCAGTGCCATGTTTGCCGTCCACATCGATGACTTCAGGCCGGCATAGGACGATGCTTTGGCGGCCGGCGTCAACCGACATCGGGAAAAATCGTTGAGGCCAGAGGCACTTGACTGCAATCAATGCTTGCATGGCAGGCCCGCGCGCCGCAAAACTCAAGCATGCATCATGCGGCCTATGTCTTCGACGCCTATGGCACGTTGTTCGACGTGCACGCCGCCGTGCGCCGCCATGCCGGCGAGATCGGGCCTGACGGCCAGTTGCTGTCGGACATCTGGCGCGCCAAGCAGCTCGAATATTCCTGGGTGCGCACACTGATGGGCTCTTACACCGACTTCTGGCAACTGACCGAGCAGGCACTCGATTTTGCGCTGCGCAAGGTGCCGTCGGCCGATCCGGCGCTGCGGACGAAGCTGCTCGAAGCCTATTGGCGGCTTGATTGCTATCCGGAGGTGCCGGCCGTGCTGAAGGCGCTCAAGGCGTCCGGCGCGAAGCTTGCGATCCTCTCCAATGGTTCGCCGGAAATGCTCGACGCCGCGGCCAAATCCGCAGCGCTCGACCAGATCCTCGACAACGTGTTTTCGGTCGACCAGGTCAAACGCTTCAAGACCGACCCGTCAGTCTACGACATGGTGGTCACCAGCTGGCGGCTCTATCCGGGAGCGGTGTCGTTCCAGTCGTCGAACCGCTGGGACATAGCGGGCGCTACGAAGTTCGGTTTCCGTACGGTCTGGATCAACCGGACCAACCAGCCGGATGAATACCGCGACTTTCCGCCAGGGCTGATCCTGCCGTCGCTCGACGGGCTGCTGGCAGGTGTCTGATGCAATTCCAGCAAAAGTGTGAAGCGGTTTTCCGTCCGGAAGCGCGTCGAAACAAAAGAAAGGTCGGTTTGGCGTTTCCGTGAAGTGGCGAACTGCCCTGACCCCGCTGTTGCTGCAGCGCAACAGCTGTGGCGTGGTCACAGCTTCGCCTTTTTCTGTCCACCCTCAGGCCAGAATTGGAACCGCCTATCGCCCCGATTGTTATGGATGGCGCCGGCGACGGAACCCTCGCATTCATGCTTTCTTGCGAATTGAGACCTAGAAAAGGCAACCATGTCAGACGCTTCCTTCCGCATCAGCCGCCGCGGCTTCCTCAATTTCACAGCCCTCGGCGCTGCTTCGGCCGCCCTGTCCGCCTGCACCACGACCAGCGATCAAGGCCCGGCACCCATCCAGACGCCGCCGCCTCAGGCCCCTGTCGAGCCGCCGCTCGGCGATTATGAGACGATGTATGGCGCGATGTCGGACAACGGCTTCGACCTGCCGCCCATTCCGGTGAACAAGATCGATCACAGATTCCTGCGCCAGATCGTTCCCGATCCGACCGGGCAGCGCCCGGGCACCATCGTAGTCGATACCACGGGCCATTTCCTCTATCTGGTGCGCGAGGGCGGCCAGGCGATCCGCTACGGCGTCGGCCTCGGCCGCGCCGGCTTCGAATGGTCGGGCGACGCGGTCGTGCAGTGGAAGCAGAAATGGCCGAAATGGACGCCGCCGGACGAGATGGTGGCGCGCCAGCCGGAGCTGACGCAATACAGCGCCAAGAATGGCGGCATGCCGGGCGGCCTGAAGAACCCGCTCGGGGCGCGGGCGCTCTATCTCTTCCAGGGCAACCAGGACACGCTCTACCGCCTGCATGGATCGCCCGAATGGTGGTCGATCGGCAAGTCGGTGTCGTCGGGCTGCGTGCGCCTGATCAACCAGGACATCATCGACCTTTACGACCGCGTGCCGACCAAGACGCCGGTCATCGTGACGGCCAATATCGGCGCGCCGGAAGAGGACATGCCGGATCGCCAGGCGATCCCGATCGACAATGGCGTGCCGACCGGCTCGATCCTGCTCGGTCCGGTGAAGCGGCTCACCAACGAGATTTTCTGAAGCGTCGATAGGTTAGGGCTGCTCAGCGTTTTGCTGAGCTGCCCTAACCGTTTGTCTTGAAATCAGGCACTTCCGGACAGGGAACCGCATCGCGCTTTCCTGAAGTTGCTCCAGCGGCGGCACTGAACAGAGATTTTGACCAGTCGGCTCCGTTTGGCATGCCTTGGAGATTGGCCGAAACGCCCATCGCGATCGTCATTCCAGGGCGGAGCAGGAGCGAAGCTCCGTCGCGAAGACCCTGGAATCCATGCCGTTACCTTCGCCAAGGCGTGCAACGGAGCAAAATCCAGCACCGTGGCGGCGCTTTCAAGTCACGGCATGGATTCTATGGTCTGCGCCGCGTCGCTTCGCTCCTTGCTCCGCCATAGAATGACGAGGTTGGGACGGCCTCGACCAATCTCCAGCGTTTGCGCTGATGTCACGGAAATGATTCTGCTCCTTGATCACCGGGATGATCCGGCGCGCGACGCCGTCCTTGTTCAAACTGGACCACACAAAACTTCCGCGACAGGATGTTCTAAGCAGGCCGGACTTCAGGCATTTATGTCCTCAAGGAGTTTCGCCATGTACATCCCGCCCGCCTTCCGCGACGACGACAAGGAGAGCCTCACGGCCACGATCCGGGCCGCCCGGCTCGCGACGCTGGTCACCGCCACGGCGGAAGGGCCGCTGGCGACGCCGCTGCCGCTTTTCCTCGATGACAGCGAAGGCGAGCGTGGCGTGATCTATGGCCATGTCGCCAAGGCAAACCCGCAATGGCGCGTGCCGCCGCTGAGCGATGGCCTTGCCATCTTCATGGGACCGGACGCCTATGTGACGCCGGCCTGGTACCAAACCAAGCAGGAGACCGGGAAGGTGGTGCCAACCTGGAACTATGTCGCCGTGCACGCCTATGGGCCGATCGAGTTCTTCGAGGATGCCGACCGGCTGCTCGAGGTGGTGACCCGCCTGACCAATTTGCATGAAGGCGAGCGCAGCGCCCCCTGGGCCGTGTCGGACGCGCCTGCGGATTTCATCCATTCGCAGCTGAAGGGCATTGTCGGCCTGCGTATGCCGATCACGAAGCTCGAAGGCAAACGCAAGATGAGCCAGAACCGCAACGCCGCCGATCGCGCCGGCGTGCTTGCCGGCCTGGCGGCGAGCGAGCGGCCGTCCGACCGCGAGGTCGCGCCGCTCATTCCGCTGTGAACCGCGCGACTGCCTGTAGGCTTGGCCCGACGAACTGATCGGCCGATGGGTTAGCTCCGCAATGCCTCGCCGATGGCGTCATCTAGGCGCTCGACGATCGCGTCGATGGCCGCGACGTCGCAGATGAAGGGTGGCGCCAGGAGCACGTGGTCGCCAACCGCGCCATCGATCGTGCCGCCCATGGGATAGACCAGAAGCCCATTCGCCATGGCCGCCTTCTTGATGCGCGCATGCAGCTTCCGCTTCGGATCGAAAGGCTGCTTGGTCGAACGGTCCTCGACAAGCTCGACGCCCATGAACAGGCCGCGCCCGCGAATATCGCCGATATGCGGATGGTTGCCAAAACGTTCGCCCAGCCTGCGCGCCAGATGCGCGCCCATCGCCTCCACATTGTCGAGCAGCCTGTCGCGGGAAATGACGTCCTGAACGGCGAGTGCGGCGGCGCAGGCCATCGGATGGCAGATATAGGTGTGGCCGTGCTGGAAGAGACCAGAACCATTCGCGAAGGCGTCGAAGATCTTCTGGCTAAGCAGCACCGCGCCGATCGGCTGATAGCCGCCGCCCAGCCCCTTGGCGACCGTCATCAGGTCGGGAGCGACGCCATCCTGCTCGCAGGCGTGCAGCGTGCCGGTGCGGCCCATGCCGCACATCACCTCGTCGAGGATCAGGAGGACGCCGTAACGGTCGCAGATCTCACGGATGCGTCGGAAATAATCCGCCACTGGCGGCACCGCGCCCGCTGTCGCCCCGACCACCGTCTCGGCGACGAAGGCCATAACCGTCTCCGGTCCGAGCTCGATGATCTTGTCCTCCAGGGCCTGCGCGGCGCGAGCGGCATAGTCCCGGTCGGTCTCGCCGGCTTCCTGGAAGCGATAGGCAAAACATGGATCAATGTGATGCGTTTCGATGAGCAGCGGCCGGAACTGGGCGCGCCGCCATTCATTGCCGCCGGTCGCCAGCGCGCCGAGCGTGTTGCCGTGGTAGCTCTGCTTGCGCGCGATGATGTTGCGGCGCTGCGGTTGTCCGATCTCGACGAAATATTGCCGCGCCATCTTGAGCGCCGCTTCGACCGCTTCCGAGCCGCCGGAAACGAAATAGGCATGACTGATGCCGGCCGGCGCGTCGGCAACGAGCCGGTCGGCAAGCGCTTCGGCGATGTCGCTGGTGAAGAAACTGGTATGGGCATAGGCAAGCGTGTCGGCCTGCCGGTGCATGGCGGCGATAACATCGGGATGGCCGTGGCCGAGGCAGGATACCGCTGCTCCACCCGACGCGTCGATATAGGCGCGCCCGTTGCTGTCGAAGAGCTCGATGCCCTTGCCGCCGCTGGCGACCGGCAGCACAGCGTTGATCTGGCGATGCAGGATATGGGTCATGATTTCCTCCGGCCGCGCGGCGGCAAGATGTGGATGTCGAGTTGCGACAGCTGGTCCTCGGTGCGGCGGATGGCGGCCAGCGCCTTGTCCCCGCCTTTGCCGGCGACCAGCGCCACGAGGATCTCGCCGACGACGAAGGCCGGCGCCATGGCATGGAAGAAGGACGGGCTTTCCGTCGGCACCAGCACCGACATGGCCGCCAGCCCGACGAGCGGCGACACGGCACTGTCGGTCAGCGCGATGACCGGCACGCCATCCGCCGCGGCGCGGCGGGCAAGATCGACGGTGAGCCTGGTGTAGGGAGCGACGCTGACCACGAACAGGACGTCTTCGGCGGTCGCGAGGCGGATGGCGTCAGTGCCAGTTCCCGAGGCACCGTCCAGCATTACCGCCTTCTCGCCGAGGAAGGACATGACATAGGAAAAATGCGCGACGACCGGATGGCTGGAACGCAGCCCGAGGCAGAATATTCGGCGTGCTGCGTAGAGCCGCTCGGCCGCCGTGGCAAGCGCGTCGAGCTGTTCGGGCTCGCCAAGCCTTGCGATCTGCTCCGCCAGCGACCGCACCATCTCGCCGGCCAACGCCCGGTCGCCAACCTCCTGCTGGTGCGCGAGCTGCGCGCCGGCTTTGCCGGCAAAGCCGAGTTCGCCTTGCCGCATGGCATTGGCATAAAGCGAACGCAGCGACTCGTAGCCGTCGAAGCCCAACCGCTTGGCGAGACGTACCATCGTCCAGGGCTGCAGGCCGGCACGGCGCGCCTGCTCGCGCATCGACAACAGCGCGACGTCCTCGGGGTTGTCCAAAAGGTAGCGGGCAGCGTCCTGCAACTGCGAGGGCAAGCCGTCGAAGGCCTCGACAATGGCATCGGTAAGTGGCGCGCGGATCATGCCGCGACCATAGACGCGAATGGATGATCGTGCAATATATGTTGCATAAATTGTCTGTGTGCAACAAATGGAGCAGTCGATGCCGAACCAAAAACGCGTGGCGATCGCCGTGGCGCCAAACGGTGGCCGGCGCACCAAGGCCGATCACCCGGCCCTGCCGATCACGCTAGGTGAGTTGGCTGATGTGGCCGCCGCCTCGCTCGAGGCCGGCGCCGCCATGATCCATGTCCATGTCCGCGACCGCGACGGGCGCCATCTGCTCGACGCCGATGCCTATCGAGCCGCGACCGAAGCGATCAGGGCCAGCGTCGGCGAGAGGCTCGTTCTCCAGATCACCAGCGAGGCGCTGGGCCTCTATCGGCCCGAAGAGCAGATGCGGGTGGTGCTGGAAACGCGGCCGGAGGCGGTTTCGCTTGCCTTGCGCGAGTTCGTGCCCGGCCCAACACATGACGCGGCCTTCGCCTCGTTTCTCGAAACGCTGCGCGTGGAAAAAGTCACGCCGCAGATCATCCTTTATACGCCCGAGGAGGCGAGCTATCTCGCGGCGCTGGCGGGTCGCGGCCTGATCCCCTTCGACAATCTGCCGGTTCTCTATGTCCTCGGCCGCTACACGGTCGGGCAGACGTCCCGGCCCGCCGACTTGCTGCCGTTCCTGGCGCCTGGCAATCCGTCCTTCGGCCATTGGATGGTCTGCGCCTTCGGCGACCAGGAAGCGGCCTGCGTGACGGCTGCTGCTCTGCTCGGCGGACATGCACGCGTTGGTTTCGAGAACAATCTCTTTCTCCCCGATGGGACGCTGGCTTCCGGAAACCAGGATCTCGTCGTGGCCACAAGGCTGGCAGTCGAAGCCTGCGGGCTCGCGCTCGCCGACGCGGACGCGTTGCGAAGCCAGTGGTCGGGTGCCTAATGCGTCGGCACTTTGCAAATATGAAGTGCATTTTATATTAGAATGCATTTTTGATTTGCGCCGCCGTATCGACAGTGTTACGCTTGCTGGGCAATCCAACAAAAAGGGGAACCCGAAAATGAAGTTCGCACTCGCAAGCCTCACCGCCGCCGCTGCCGTCGCGGCAACGCTCGTCTTCGGTCAGCCGGCCTTCGCCGACGACCTGATCGTGGCGACCGACACCGCCTTCGTTCCGTTTGAGTTCAAGGAAGGCGACAAATATGTCGGCTTCGACATCGACCTGTGGGCCGCGATCGCCAAGGATATCGGCGTGACCTACACGCTGCAGCCGATGGACTTCAACGGCATCATCCCGGCGCTGCAGACCAAGCAGGTCGATGTCGGCCTGGCCGGCATCACAATCAAGGACGAGCGCAAAAAGGTCATCGACTTCTCTGACGGCTACTACGACAGCGGCTTCCTTCTGATGGTGCCGGTCGACAGCACGATCAAGGGTCCGGACGATCTCGTCGGCAAGACGCTTGCCGTTAAGACCGGCACGTCGGCGACCGACTATGCCAAGGAGCATTTCAAGGGTACGGAGCTGCGCCTGTTCCCGAACAGCGACAACGCCTATCTCGAGGTCGCGACCGGGCGCGCCGACGCCGCCATGCACGACACCCCGAACGTGCTCTACTACATCAAGACCAACGGCCAGGGGAAAGTGAAGACCGTCGGCCCGCAGATGATGGCTCAGCAATATGGCATCGCCTTCCCGAAGGGCAGCCCGCTCGTCGCCAAGGTCAATGCTTCGATCGCCAAGCTGAAGGGCGACGGCACCTACGAGGCCATCTACAAGAAGTGGTTCGGCACCGAGCCCCCGAAGAGCTGATCACAAGGGTTCCCCTTGGATCTGATCCACCGGTTTCCCGTTGGATCTCCTGGCGCGCCGGCATGGCCGGCGTGCCTTCCCTGAAGGATGGCTCTCATGGATTTCGACTGGTCCGTCATCTGGCAGGCCTTGCCCGAGCTGTTTAAAGGCGCCCGCCTCACCGTGCTGATCGCGCTCGCCGGTCTTGCCGGCGGCCTTGTCATCGGTTTCGCCGCCGGGCTGGCGCGCGCCTATGGCAACATCGTGCTCAACGCCATCGCCATGGCCTATATCGAGATCATTCGCGGCACGCCGATCATCGTGCAAGTGATGTTCATCTATTTCGCGCTGCCGATCCTGGCGGATGTCCGCATCAATCCGCTGGCGGCGGCGATCATGGCGATCATCATCAATGCCGGAGCCTATATCGCCGAGATCGTGCGCGGCGCCTTCCTTTCCGTCCATCGCGGATTGCGCGAGGCCGGCCTGGCGCTCGGCCTGCCGTTCTGGAAAGTGCTTTTCTACATCATCGGCCCGCTTGCCTTCCGCCGCATGATTCCGGCGCTCGGCAACCAGTTCATCGTCAGCCTGAAGGACACCTCTCTGTTCATCGTCATCGGCGTCGGCGAGCTCACCCGGCAAGGCCAGGAAATCATGGCGGCCAACTTCCGTGCCGTCGAGATCTGGTCGGCTGTGGCGATGTTCTACCTGATCATGACGGGCACGCTTACGCTCATTCTGAGGCTGACCGAAAAGAGGATGCGCATCCTGTGAGCATCGTGGCGTTCAACAAAGTCACCAAGCGCTTCGGCCAGGTTACCATCCTCGATCAGGTCGATCTGTCGATCGAGCCCGGCGAGAAGGTGGTGCTGATCGGCCCCTCCGGCTCCGGCAAGTCGACGCTGCTTCGCTGCATCAACGCGCTGGAGGAAATCAATGGCGGCGACCTCGTCGTCGACGGCATCAGCGTCAAATCCGGCGGCCGCAAGGTCCGCCTGATCCGCCAGGAAGCCGGCATGGTCTTCCAGCAGTTCAACCTGTTTCCGCAGATGACGGCGCTGGAAAACGTCGCCTTCGGTCCGCGCCGCGTGCGTGGCGAGACGCGACAGGAGGCACGCAAGCAGGCGCTGGAGATGCTCGCCAAGGTCGGTCTTGCCGAACGGGCGCATCACTATCCGAGCGAGCTTTCCGGCGGCCAGCAGCAGCGCGTCGCCATTGCGCGCGCGCTTGCCGTCAAGCCGAAGCTGATGCTGTTCGACGAGCCGACCTCGGCGCTCGATCCCGAGCTCAGGCATGAGGTGCTGCGCGTGATGCAGGCGCTGGCCGAGGAAGGCATGACGATGATCGTCGTCACTCACGAGATGGCCTTTGCCCGCAAGGTCGGGACCAGACTGATCTTCATGGAAGGCGGCAAGATTGCTGTCGACGGCGAGCCGCGGGAGCTGCTTGCGAACCCGCAAAATCCTCGCTTGAAAGAGTTTCTGCAGCATGTCGCATGACGCCGGCCGCCGGCTTTCCTTCATCGATGTCTCGGGCTCGCCCTACGACGTCGGGGCCGCTCTCGGGCGTTTCGGCCGAGCGGCGCTCAACGACCATTTCCAGACGTCCCCCGCATGGCGCGAGCTAAACGCTCGGCGCGCCGATCCACGCATCGGCATGATGGCGACGATCGTGCGGGAGCGGTTCCCCCGATACTGGGCCGAGCTGCAGGGCCTCGCCGCCGGACTTGAATTGGCTTTCGACGACGTCTTCCTGTGGAACTGCCGCGGCGACATCTGGGCAATGGCACCCGATGGCTGCACGACGGTGCAACTACCGGGGTCCCCGCATGTCATCGGCCACAACGAGGACGGCGACCCGGATTTCGCCGGCCACTGCGCGCTGGCCCATGTGACGTCCGAAGGCGGCAATCAATTCACCGCCTTCGTCTATCCCGGCTCGCTGCCCGGCCACACATTCGCTGCCACGTCGGCGAGGCTGGTGCTGACGGTCAACAACACCAGGCCGCTGGCTGGCGGCGCAGGAGCGCCGCGCATGGTGCTTGCCCGCGCAGTGCTCGACGCACCGGACCTCGACGCAGCGCTGGCGCTGCTCAAATCGGCGACCCGCGCCGGCGCCTTTCACCTGACCCTGGCGCAGGCCGGCGATGAGCGGCTGCTCAGCGTCGAGTTCACCGCGCAGGCCCTGTCGGTTGATCGCGTCGAGGCGGCGCGCGTTCACTCGAACCACCTGATCCATGCCGACACCGGGCGCATGTCGCAGATCGTCACTGGCTCCTCCGGTGTGCGCCAGCGACGAGGCGAAGCGCTGCTGAATGAGACGCCTCAGTCCGAGCCGCAACGCCGCGCGCTCGGCATCTTGTGGGACGCGGCCGACCCGGAGCTGCCGATCTACCGCACGGACCCGGCCGACAGCGATGTCGAGAACACGCTCGCCAGCGCCGTCTTCCGCGTCGGGGCTGACAAGGTCGAGTGGGCTGTCTACGATGGACAGCACGAAGCAGCGCGCTTCGACATGCGGGATGGGCTGGTCCCTGTCGCGGGGTGAACGGGAAACAATGCCAGAGGAAGCCGTCGCGGAGCCGCCGCGCACCATCGAGGATCTGAGGGCGTTGGCGCTCTCGGTTGGCCGCGACGAAGCGGGCTTTTCCCTCGGCTCCAAGGCGCATGACGTCTTCGCCAAGCTGGTCGAGGCGCCCGAACAGTCCGCCGTCCGCACGATATCGGAACTCGCCGATCAGTTCGGCATCAATCCGTCGACGCTGACCAGGCTGGCGAAGCGTCTCGGCTTCGAAGGGTTCAGCGATTTCCAGGCCGTCTTCCGCAAGGCCATCGCCGACGACCAGCAATATTTCTACAGCCGCCAGGCCGGAAGGCTGATGACGACGCCGTCGGCGGGCGGCGCCGAAGCCGAGGTCTTCGAGCGGCTGGCACGCGAAACGGCCGCGAATGTCGACGGCTTCCTCGGCCAGTTGGACGGCGCCTCGCTGAGAGGCGCAACCGCGCTGCTGGCCAGCGCACGCCGCGTGCGGGTGCACGGCGTCCGCCAGTTCCATTCGCTGGCGAGCTTCCTCACCTATTGCCTGGGGATGGTGCGCTCGGACGTGGCTCTGCTCGACGCGCCGCGCCTCGGCGTGGCCGAGGCGCTGTCACAGCTCGAGGCGGGCGACGTCGTCATCACGGCCAGTTGCGCGCCCTATACGCGCAGCGTCGCCGAGGTTGGCCGCATTGCCGCGGCAAACGGCCAGAAGGTGATCGCGATCACCGACTCCCGATCCTCGCCGCTCGTCCCTCCGGCCGAGCATGCCTTCTTCATCCCGCATGCCAGCAGCTTCTATTCGAACAGCATGGGCGCCTATGTCGTGTTTTGCGAGGCGCTGCTCAACCTCGTCGCCCGCGAGCTTGGCGACAAGGCGCTGAGCTCGCTGGCCGGACGCGAGCGGCTGATCGCCGAGATGAACATCGAGGTCGGCTGATCTTCTCAGCCACCGAATGCCGTCGCGAAATCAGGTGCAGACCCACTCGCGGATCTTGCACTCCTTCCGCTCGCCGCCGCATTGGGCCGTCGCCTTGTCCTCGGCCTCACGGCGGGTCGTGGCCGACGCCGCGGCCCAGAACGGCGTCGCCGCGCCACGGCTCTTGCCGATCGACAGAGCGGCGCAGTGCTCATAGGGAAAGCCGGTGCCGTCATCATCGTCCCAATGGCGGTGGTTGCGGAACACTTCGACCACCCTGCAGCCCTTGCCGTCCGCGTTCTCGCAATATTTGAGCGCGATGTCTTCGGCTTCCTGGCGCTTGTCGGCACCCCAGAAGAAGCCGTGACGGCCGTCATCCGGCGAATAGGCGATCGCGCCCCAGATGCCCTTTTCCTCGCCCGTCTCAGCCGGCGGCGGCGCCACCAGGTCGGCGGCATGGCTGGCGATGGTGAGCCCGGCCAGTGCCGCCAGCAGCGGGAGTGAGAGGCGACGGTCGATCAGCATTTTCGTAGCTCCCGATTGCAGATGTTCAAGATCGGTGACTGTACCTGGCCGCTATCCGCCCATGCGCGCGACCGAGACGACGATGCAGGTGTTGCCGGTGGGCACCAGCAGGGCCTGGCCGCCATTGTTGGCCAGGTTGAACAGGCTGGTGTTCGATAGATTGTCCGCCGGAACGCTGCCTTTCGGTAGGGTCTGCGCGACCTCCTGACAGGACTTCTGGAACGGAGCCACCCGCACGAAGCCGCCCTCGCAGGTCTGGCCCACAGGCGAGGCAAAGACGACGCCGACAGCCTGCGTCTTATAGTCCGGCAGATTGTAGCTCATCCCGGCGACCGCCTGCACGGCGTGCGCATCGGGCGAGGTCTTGTCCCATTGCGTCTGGACCGCATAGGTCGATCCGGCAGTCAGAGCCTCTCCAAGCGTGGCAAAGAGGTTGGCGCAGGTGCGCACGCCCGCCTGGGCGACATGCGCCTGAAACGGATTCTTGTTCGCCGAGGCGTCTGCCGGCGAAGGCGTGGCTTGCGTCGGCTCGCCCTGCACCGGCGCCTGTGCTTGCGCGGAAGCCGTGCCCGCGACAAATGTCCCGAGCGCGGGATAGAGACGGAACGACAGGACGACCGCCGCCGCAACCAGGATAGCGAACGCGCCGAGCAGCGCGGTGTTTCGTACCAGGCGCCAGGCTTGTGAGCGTGGCTGCAAGCCCTGTGGCTCCGACAGCGCAACCGGCTCGGCGCGCGCCAGGATTCTGTCTTCGATGGATTGGCGTGTCATTTCAAGTCTCTCTATTTGATGGTCGAAAGCGCGGTTTTCAGCCCCTTGAAGGGAGCATCCAGGCTGACGGTCGCTCCCGACGGAAGCGAATAGGAAACCTGGACGACGGTTTCCTTTCCGATCTGCTCGCGAAGGGCCGGCCCTACAGGCAGATAGCCGACGCAAACCGACGCATCGCAGCCCTGCAGTTGAACGTCGACGGGCTGCTTGCGGCCGGCAAGCTTGAGCGAGAGCTTGCTTCCCGCACCGGCTTGGCTCGGGGTCCGCAATATCATGAAGGGCTTGCCCTTCTCATCGGCTGCCAGCGTCCAGCTGAAGACCGGGGCCTGGCTCTGGTCGACGAAGGACTGGCTGATGTTGCACACACGCTTTCTGGCCTGCAGATTCTCGTCGCAGATCAGGGTCCAGTTCTCGAACGGACGCGTGGTGCGTTGATACTGGCCAAGCTTGACGTCCGGAGGCACCGCGACATCCGAAGGCTTTATCCGATAGGCAGACGGTCCCGCCTCCTGCCCGGCCGCAAACGGTCCGGACAGGAGCAGGCAAGTCATGCAGATTGCGACAGCAGAGCCGGCTTGCCTGACCATCAACAGACTCAGTTCAGGGTAAAGCTG
>NZ_RZRX01000100.1:0-21061 GCF_003997405.1 Mesorhizobium sp. M2A.F.Ca.ET.042.01.1.1 | reverse complement strand
TTTCGGGCTCGCGTTCTCTGGCTGGTCGCCCTGCTCGCCATTGCCGGCCTGGTCGGCATAGGTGCCGCGCGGGCGGCGCGGACGTCGCGGCCGGCGACCGCCGCCATTGTCCATGGCGGCTTCGTTGAGCTCGGCCTGTGCGGCGAGCGCTGCCGGCGAGAAACTGTCGAACTGCGGCGCCTGCTCGGCCTGGGTTCCGGCCTCTCCAGCGGCCTCGGGCTGCGCCGGGGTCTCATTGCGCCGGTTCTGGTCGAACTGCTGGCCGCCATGCTCGCCGCGCTGGGCGTTGTCGCCACGCTGACCGTTCTGGCCATACTGGCCGTAGCCGCCGTTGCGGCGGTCGCGATGCCGGTCGCGGCCATTGTTGTCGCGGTTGTCGCGCTGGTTGTTGTCGCGCCGGTTGTTGTCGCGGCCGTTTTCCTGGTTGTAGGCGAGCTCCGCCGGCGTGCCTTCGATCACAGGCTGCGGCCCCGAGCCGTTCGCCGCGGCCGGCGCCTCGGCTCCACCGCCGTTGCTGTTGCCGACAGAATCGAACTCGTCACGATCCTCATCGAGATCGTCGTCGAAGTCGTCGCGGTTTTGCTGGGCGTTCTGGATCGGCATCTGCGCCTGCGCGGCGGCAATGATGCGATTGTAGTGCTCGGCGTGCTGGAGATAGTTCTCCGCCATCACCCTGTCGCCGGAGCTCTGCGCGTCACGGGCGAGTGTGGCGTATTTTTCGGCGATCTGTTGAGCCGATCCGCGGATCTTCACGTCCGGGCCGTTGCTCTCATAGGTGCGGGTCAGGGGATTTGGCCCCTTGCGGTTGTTGTTGTTGCCACCGCCGCCATTGTTGTTGCGACCGCGCATGCGCCTGTTCTGCTGTTGTGGCCTCATTAGACTCTCTTCATAGTGAATTTTCGAAAAACTCTTCACGAACGGAGGCGCTCATGCAGCCAGCCGTTTCGTTTCTTCACCGGCGTTCGCCCGCATCAATTGCGTTGGCGCCACGTGCCATCCTGTTCCGGTTACATCACTTGCCGGACGATTCCCGCACGAAGCTTGGGCGTCGTTTGCGCAAGAAGGCAGCTATTTCCAAGGAAAACCGAATCGCTGGGAGCACTGCCTGCTTCGTCTCATCCGGTTGAGCCGGACCCTAACTGCATTCCCTTATATTGCCAAGCGGTTTTTTCGCGCTGCATCAGGGCTTTCGCCGCTCGAACACCAGAACTCTGTCATTGCCGCCGAGGTCGCGATGTGTCCCGGTTAACACATAGCCCGCTGCCGCGAATATTCCGCTGACCTCGTTTTTCTGCGTGTGGCCGATCTCGACCGCTACTCTGCCTTGCGTTTCCAGAAATCCTGCCGCTTCGGCCGCGATGACCCGGTAGGGGTCCAAACCATCCACACCGCCATCCAAGGCCCGGTGCGGGTCGAAATCGCGGACCTCGTCCTGCAGATTTCCAATCTCTCGACTGGGTATATAGGGAGGGTTCGAGGCAATTACATGGTAGGACCCCGAAACTTTTTCGAACCAGTTGGAATGCAAGGCTTTGAAGCGCCCGCCGAGCCCCAGATCCCGGGCATTTCCGGCCGCAGTCGCCAATGCGTCTGGTGAAATGTCGACGCCCGTCGCGGTGGCAGCCGGAACGGCGTTGACCAGGGCCAGCGCGATGGCGCCGGTGCCGGTGCCGAGATCGAGAATGCGGCATTCGCCGAGCCGTTCGGCAGTTGTCTTGGCGAAAGGCAGAATGGCGTCGACCAGCGTCTCGGTGTCCGGCCGGGGCTCCAGCGTCTCCGGGGAGAGCGACAGTCGCAAGCCGTAGAATTCGCGATAACCGAGGATGCGGTGCGCCGGCTCGCCTGCGACGCGACGCCTCAAGGCCGCTTCGATGGCCGAAAGCGCCGCGGAATCCACCTTTTGCCCTGGTTCGGCAATGGCCCGGGTGCGGGTCGTGCCGGAGAAATGTTCGACGATCAGCCGGGAATCGAGCCCTGGATCGTCAATGCCGGCGGCGGCCAGACGTTCGCGCGCCGCCCTGAGCAGCGGGCCGAGCGCGGCGGGCAGTCGATCAGCCATCGAGGCTCATATCGGCAAGCAGCTTCGACTGATGGTCGGCGATCAGCGCGTCGATGACCTCGTCAAGCTCGCCCATCATCACGCGGTCGAGCTTGTAGAGCGTGAGGTTGATGCGGTGGTCGGTGACGCGTCCTTGCGGGAAGTTGTAGGTGCGGATGCGCTCCGACCGGTCGCCGGACCCGACCTGCGATTTTCGCGACGACGAGCGTTCTTCGTCGGCCCGGCTGCGCTCCAGATCATAGAGCCTCGCCCGCAGGATCTGCATGGCGCGCGCCCGGTTCTGGTGCTGCGACTTCTCCGCCTGCACCACCATGATGCCGGTTGGCAGGTGGGTGATGCGAACCGCCGAGTCGGTGGTGTTCACGTGCTGGCCGCCGGACCCCGAGGCGCGCATCGTGTCGATGCGGATGTCCTCCGGCCGGATATCGATATCGACCTCCTCGGCTTCGGGCAGCACGGCGACCGTCGCCGCCGAGGTATGGATGCGCCCGCCGGCTTCGGTTTCCGGCACGCGCTGGACGCGGTGAACGCCGGATTCGAACTTCAGATGCGCGAACACGCCCTTGCCCGACACCGAGGCGATGATTTCCTTGTAGCCGCCGACCTCGCCGTCGCTTGCCGAAACGACTTCGAACCGCCAGCCGCGCGAGGCGGCGTAGCGCTCATACATGCGGAAGAGATCGCCTGCGAACAGCGCTGCCTCGTCGCCGCCGGTGCCCGCGCGGATTTCGAGGATGGCGTTCCGTTCGTCGGCCGCATCCTTGGGCAGGAGCAGGATTTGGATGTCCTTCTGCAGCGCCTCGATGCGGCTCTCCACCTGAGGCAGGTCCGCCTCGGCCAGGGCCCGCATCTCGGCATCGGTCGCCTTGTCGGCGAGCATCGCCTCGAGATCCGCCTGCTCCTGCTCGGCGGCGCGCAACGACCGGATCTTGCCCACCATCTCCTGGATGTCGGCATATTCGGAAGCCATTTTGACATATTGATCGGCGGCAGGCCCGGCCGCCATCTGCGCTTCGAGCATGTCGAAACGCTTGACGACTTGATCCATGCGGTCGCGAGGCAGGTTGATCATGGTCTTCGAACTTCGATGGAATTCACGTCAGGGCGAGTCGAAAATGGCGAGTTTCGAGAACCGGAGCGGAATGTACATTTAGGTACATGAGCACCGGAAGCGCAGAAAATCGCCATTTGCAGACCGCCCTCACGTGAATCTAGAGCGGAATGGAACGGTCGTCGGCAAAGGCTTGCAGCAGCGCCCGCATCGGCGTTCCCAGAGTGGGCGCCATTAGATTGTCCTTGAAGAAGTCTTTCAGCTCCTGCAGCGGCAGCTCAGTCAGCATCGCCTTGACCGGACCGATCGAGGCCGGCGACATCGAGATCGAGCGGAAGCCGAGGCCGATCAGCGCCATCGCCGAGATAGGCTTGCCGGCAAGCTCGCCGCAGAGCGTCACCGGCGTGTTGTTGCGCACGCCGGCATCGGCAATCGTCTTCAACACCCGCAGGAACGGCGCCGAAAGCGTGTCGAAACGGTCGGCAAGCTGCGTGTTGCCGCGGTCTACCGCCATCATGAACTGGAAGAGGTCGTTAGAGCCGACCGAAACGAAATCCACCGCCTTCATCAATTCGTCGAGCTGGAACAAGAGCGAGGGCACTTCCAGCATCGCGCCGAGCTTGAGGCTGGTGGGCAGGTGATGGGCAAAGCGCGACAGGTGCCGGACCTCACGGTCGATGATCTCGCGCGCCTGCGCGATCTCCGACAGCTCGGTCACCATAGGCAGCATCAGCTTCAGCTCGCGGCCGCCGCTGGCCTTCAGCAGCGCCCGAATCTGCGTTCTGAGCAGGCCGGGACGATCGAGCGTCAGCCGGATCGCGCGCCAGCCGAGCGCCGGGTTTTCCTCCTGGATCGCGCCCTTGAAATAAGGCAGCACCTTGTCGCCACCGATGTCGATGGTGCGGAAGGTGACCGGCTTGCCGCGCGCGGCATCGAGGACGTCACGGTAGAGCCGCTCCTGCGCCTCGGCGCGCGGAAAGGTCGAGGCGACCATGAACTGCAATTCGGTGCGGAACAGGCCGATGCCGGCGGCGCCCGATTCGGTCAGCTGCGGCAGGTCGACGGCAAGACCGGCATTCATCAGGAGATCGACCGGAACCCCGTCCTTAGTCACGGACGGCTTCTTGCGCAGCTCGCGATAGACTTCCTGCCGCCGGGCCCGGAACCGGACTTTTTCTGCGTATGCGGCCTCGAGGTCCGACTGCGGCCGCAGATGGATGGTGCCCTCCTCGCCGTCGACGATGATGGCGTCGCCGTTTTCCGCCATGGAAACAGCGCCCTTCATCTGGCCGGCGACGGGAATTCCCATGGCGCGGGCGACGATGACGACATGGCTGGTCGCGGCGCCATCCTCCAGCACCAGGCCGCGCAGCTTGTCCCTGGGATAGTCGAGCAGTTCGGCCGCGCCCATCGAACGGGCGACGATGATGGCGTCCTTGGGCAGGGAGGCCGCGACATCCTCCGGGCCGCGCCCCATCAACTGGCGCAGCAGCCGGTTGGCAAGGTCGTCGAAATCGCTCATCCGCGCGCGCAGATAAGGGTCTGTCATGTGCAGCATGCGGGCGCGCATGTCGCTCTGCACCTTCTCGACCGCCGCTTCCGCGGTCAGGCCGTTGCGGATCGCCTCTTCCAGCCGGCGCACCCAACCGCTGTCATTGGCGAACATGCGATAGGCCTCGAGCACCTCCCGGTGCTCGCCCTCGAAGGCGACTTCGCGCCGCTCCAGCATGTCGTCGATGGAAAGCCTGAGCGAGCCGAGCGAGGACTGCAGCCGGCGCACCTCCTCCTCGCTGTCCTCGTTGAACAGGTTGGTGACGACGATGCGTGGCTCGTGCAGCACGACATGGCCGAGCCCGACGCCGTCATTGAAGGAGAGGCCGGTGAAGCTCACCGGGCGGCGCAGGTCGAGCTCCAGCCCGGGCCGGGTCAGGCGCGCGAGATCGCCGGTGGCGATCATCTCGGCGATCACCATCGCCGTGGTTTCGAGTGCCTCGACCTCGTCGTCGCGGTAATGGCGCATGGTCTTGTTCTGCACCACCAGCACGCCCAGCGTGCGCCCCGCCCTCAGCACCGGCACGCCGAGGAAGGAATTGTAGATCTCTTCGCCCGTCTCCGGCAGGTAGGCGAAAGCCGGATGCTCCTGCGCGTTGGATAAGTTGAGCGGCCGCGCGCTGGCGGCGATCGTGCCGACCAGGCCCTGCCCCAGCCGCAACTGCGACAGGTGGACAGCGTTCGGGTTCAGACCCTCGGTGGCGTAGAGCTCGAGCACGGAGTCGGCGCGCAGCACATAGAGCGAGCAGACTTCCGCCACCATGTTGGAGGCGATGTCGCGCACGATGCGGTCGAGCCGCTCCTGCGGCTCCAGCGGCTCCTGCATGAGCTCGCGAAGCCGTTTGAGCAGAACGCGCGGGCCACCGGCCGTATCACGCATCGCGGCTTGTTCTCCAATGGGCATTTCGCCCGCTGCAGTTTCTCCTGCGGCCGGCGTTCACGCAACAACTGACTCAGTTCTTGCTATTGCTTATCCAGACCGTAGACGGAATGCAAAGTACGAACTGCAAGTTCCGTATAGGGACCGTCGATCAGTATCGAGATTTTGATCTCGGAAGTGGTGATGGCGCGGATGTTGATCGCCTTGTCGGCCAGGGCCTTGAAGGCGGTGGCGGCGACGCCGGCATGGCTCCTCATGCCGATGCCGATGACCGAGACCTTCGACATGCCGGCTTCCGACTGCACGACATCGTAACCGACTTCGGCTTTCAGCTTCTCCAGCACGGCAAGCGCCTTGTCGACATCGCCGGACGGCACGGTGAAGGTCATGTCGGTGAACTTGCCGTCCTCGGAGATGTTCTGGACGATCATGTCGACATTGATGTTGGCTTCGGCCAGCGGGCCGAAAATGCCGGCGGCGACGCCTGGACGGTCGCCGACGCGGCGCAGCGAAATCTGCGCTTCGTCCTTGGCGTAGGCAATTCCGGTGACGACCTGCTGTTCCACGATCTCTTCCTCGTCGCAAATAAGCGTTCCGGGCGGATTGAGCAAATCCCCCATTCCGGGCGCATCGGGATCGTCGAAGGACGACCGCACGAAGGTACGCACCCTATGTACCATGGCAAGCTCCACCGAGCGCACCTGCAGCACCTTGGCGCCGAGCGAAGCCATTTCGAGCATTTCCTCGAAGGAAATCTTGGCCAGACGCCGGGCTTTCGGCTCGATGCGCGGGTCGGTGGTGTAGACGCCGTCGACATCGGTGTAGATGTCGCAGCGGTCGGCCTTGACCGCCGCTGCGATCGCGACGGCGCTTGTATCGGAGCCGCCGCGGCCGAGGGTGGCGATGCGGTTGTCCGGGCCGATGCCCTGGAAACCGGCGATCACCGCCACCTGGCCCTCGCCGAAGCGCTTGATCAGGAAAGCGCCGTCTATGTCGAGGATGCGCGCCGCGCCATGCGCATTGTCAGTCTTGATCGGAATCTGCCAGCCCTGCCACGAGCGGGCGTGCACCCCCATGCTCTGCAGCGTGATCGCCAACAGGCCGGCGGTGACCTGTTCGCCCGAGGCGACGACCGCGTCATATTCGCGCGCGTCATGCATCGGTGAGGCCTCGCGCGTCCAGGCGACCAGTTCGTTGGTCTTGCCGGCCATCGCCGACACCACGACCGCCACCTCATGGCCGGCATCGACCTCGCGTTTGACATGGCGCGCCACATTGCGGATGCGGGCGATGTCGGCGACCGAGGTTCCGCCGAATTTCATCACGATACGCGCCATGGAAGCGAAATGCCTTTGACTGAAGCCGGCGCACGGCCGGAACCGAAGGGAACGCCAGGGGTTAAGCCAGGCGCGGAAATGCGCGGCCTCCTTAGCCAAAACAACAAGGCTTCGCAAGCGAGCGAGCCTATAGCCGGCCCGACAACGCTCATCCTGACGGATTTCTGTCGTCGATCGTGCCGTAGACTGCCGGAGCCCGCCCTTTGGAGATTCTCATGACCGAGACCTTGGAAATCGTCACCTTCCGCCTCAAGCCCGGCACCGAAGCCGGCTTTGTCGCCAACAATGGGGTCATGACCGACTGGCTCGCCCGGCAGCCGGGCTTTCTTGCCCGCCACCTCGGGAAGCG
Source organism: Mesorhizobium sp. M2A.F.Ca.ET.042.01.1.1 (assembly GCF_003997405.1). Taxonomy (NCBI): domain Bacteria; kingdom Pseudomonadati; phylum Pseudomonadota; class Alphaproteobacteria; order Hyphomicrobiales; family Phyllobacteriaceae; genus Mesorhizobium; species Mesorhizobium sp. M2A.F.Ca.ET.042.01.1.1. The sequence goes on along the minus strand of NZ_RZRX01000100.1, from coordinate 13,834 downwards.
TGAGGATGGCACCTGGGTGGACGTCGTGCGCTGGCAGAGCCTGGATCAGGCCCAGGCGGCAGCCGACCGCATCATCGCCGAGATCGGCGACAGCGAGGCCGTGCAGGCAATCGAGCCCGCCAGCGTTGTCATGAGCCATGCCGAGATTGCCCTGTCGCGTTGATGCATTTCGCCCGAAGCGGACGCCGCAGCTCAGCCCTCAGCCGCGCTTCTGCCCGGAGCGGGAATATCCCAGTCGGGATCGGTCTTGCGTAGTCCCGCGACAACCCGATCGCGCCCATCTGCCTTTGCCTGGTACAGCGAACGATCGGCAGCGTTGACGATTTCGGCCCATGAGGAGCCGAGTTCGGGGAAGGCGGATACACCGAACGAGGCGGTAATGGTGCCCAATGTGCGCCCGCGATGCGCCAGATGCAGCTGCTTGACCGCCTTTCTCAGAGCCTCGGCGCGCTCGGCGGCATCGACAAGTGAGGTTCCGGGCATCATCACCGCGAACTCTTCGCCGCCATAGCGCGACACCACGTCGCTTTCCCGGGCATGGTCGAGCAGCGTGCTGGCCACCTGCTTGAGCACGAGATCGCCGGCCTCGTGACCGAATGTGTCGTTGAACTGTTTGAAATGGTCGACGTCGAGCATGATCACCGCCATCGGCTGCCCCGAGCGTTCCAGGCGCCGCAGTTCGCGGCTGCTCGTTTCCTCGAGATAGCGGCGGTTGTAGAGGCCGGTGTTGGGATCACGGATCGACTGCTGCCGCAGCGTCTCGCGCAGCCGTAAATTGGCCAGCGCCAGCGCCAGCGTGTCGACGACACCGCGCAACACCTGTTGCCGCTGGGAGACCCAATCCGGCCTATCGGCGGCATTGGGCTCGCAGAGATGCACGATGCCAAGCGTTTCGCCCTGCGCCGCCAGCGGCACGCAGAGATAGCCGCGCCCGCCGTTCTCGCTGATGTGGTTGCAACGCGGCGTCAGCATGCCCGGCCCGGCGGCATGCTCCTGGCCGCGGCGCAGGGCCCAGCAGTCTTCAGGCGCGAATTGCCCCACGCTGGAGCGGATTTCCCCCCAATGCGCCATCTCCTCGACTAGATTGCGCGAGGCGCTGGTCAGGTGGACGCTTCCGCTCAAGCCGCCGAAAAAGTCCGGCATCGCCGAACCAACCACCGAAAACGCCTCCTGAAAGGTGACGCAGGCCTGGAGCAGTTCACCGAGCTTGACCAGGCGGTTGGTGGCTTCCGAGGTTTGTTTCAGTTCCCGGTTCAGCACCGCCAGTTCCTCGGCACGGTCATTGACCGCCCGCTCGGCGCTGCGCAGTTCGCTGATATCGCTGAGCGTCAGCACGATGCCGCCGTCGGCCCGGTTGAGCGGATTGCAGCTGGCGATCACCGGCAGTTGCGAGCCGTCGGGCCTTACCAGCCGCACCTCGCCTTGATGCCGCCGGCCGGTGGCAAGGGTCAGTTCGACCGGAGAGGTTCCGGGCGCAAGCTTGTCGCCGGAAGCACTTCGCATATCCAGGATCGAGTGCCACTCCTGCCCCTCGATTCTGCTGGCGTGCCGTCCGGCGAGGTCGGCCGCGGCCGGGTTGACCGATACGACCCACCCTTCGCCATCGATGACGGCGATGCCTTCGGCGACGGTGCGCACGATATCCTCGATATAGGCCTTCTGGTCGATGAGTTGCAGCCGCGAGGATTCCAGCTCCGACGCCATGCTGTCGAAGCCTTGCGCCAACTGTCCGAACTCATCCCTGGACACGAGTCCGATACGGGCTCCGGCATCGCCACGCGCCAGCGCTTCGATGCCGCGATTGAGGTAGGCAAGACCAGAGCCCAAACGGCTGAGCAACAGGAAGGCGGAGAGCGCGGCAACCAGCATGGCGGCCACGGTGGAAAGGCCGACCAGCCAGAGCATCGTATTGGTGCGGTCCTGGGCGGCCTGCAGCAGGGGCGTGTATTCGTACAGCACGGCGCCAACGATCTCGCCGGGAGCGCCCTCGACCGGCACAACAACCAGGTTGATCGCTTCGGACACGTCGGCGCTGTCTTCGACGAAGCCGCGCGGCTCGCCATCGTCGAGCGTGCGGCCGACTTCGTTGCCGCGATCATGCTCGAACACCGTTCCGACATTCCGTTCCTCACCGGGAATATCGGCCAGGATGATCTTGCCGCGATCGACGACGACGAGATCGCGTTTCGACCGGCTGTGCTGCGATGTCACGAACTCGCGCAGCGCGCCGGGTCTCTCGAACACAGGCCGTGGCGCATCGGCAGCCTTGAAGGCTATGGCCTCGGCCAGTTGCCGCCCCGCACTTATTGCTTCGGCCAGTGCGTCGGACCTGGTCAGGGACATCTGCGAAAATATCGCGATAGCTCCCACCACGCCGATTAGGGCCGCAGCGCTCAGCAGCGTGGCAATGATCTGGGTCTTGATGCGCATCAAGCCCTCTCTCGACACACGGCCGGCAATGTACATGCCAAAGGCCGATCACGTCCTTGGAAATCGTCAACCCAGTAAATTTGATGTTAAAGGCTGCCGAATCCGGCTCGTATCAGCCTGGGCGCCACACTTGTCCACAAGCCGGGACAATCGAAAACCAGATCGATCGGCGAGACATCCAGCACGGCCTCGTAGCCGAACATGGGCGCGGTGTAGGCGTAGCGGTTTTCGTCGAGCCGACGATAGGTCTGATCCAGGCGCACAAACTCGAGCTGGGGAAAAGCCAGATAGGCGGCTGGCGCGGGCGTCGTCTTGCCGGGACCAGGATCGAGGCGCCGTATTGAAGATTGGTGGCGGGTGTGAAACCGAGGTCGATGTCGACAAGGCCGGCTGCCTCTACGGAACGCCGGGCCGTGCCGCGGTGTTGCCGGCGCGCGCATTGGCGGCATCAGAAAAACCCTGCCTTGACTTTTTGCGCCAAGGACCCGACTTCCTAACGCTCTGCAGCGCCGCGCGTCCTCTCAGACGCGCAAAGGACGCTGTAGCAGTTTGACTTTGCGCATGATTCTTTTCCGAAAATCGATTCCGATTTTCGGGGCCATGCGCTGGAGACCGCCTATGCCAGAGCCCCGCCGATCGACCATCGATGCCGGAGAAGTCGAACGCTTTTCCGCCCTTGCCGCCGAATGGTGGAACCCTAACGGCAAGTTCCGTCCGCTGCACAAGTTCAATCCGGTTCGGCTTGCCTATATCCGCGACCAGGTGGCGGCGCGTTTCGGCCGCGATCCGCGCGCGGCCCGGCCCTTCGAGGGCCTGCGCTTCCTGGACATCGGCTGCGGCGGCGGCTTGCTGTGCGAGCCGATGGCCCGGCTTGGCGCCGAAGTGGTCGGCGCCGACGCGTCCGCCACCAACATCGAAGTGGCCAAGCTGCATGCGGCGGAGGTCGGCGTCAGCATCGATTATCGGGCCACGACGGCCGAGGAACTGGCCGATGCCGGCGAGACCTTCGATGTCATCCTCAACATGGAAGTGGTCGAGCATGTCGCCGATGTCGATCTGTTCGTCGCCAAATGCGGCCAGATGGTCCGCCCGGGCGGCATCATGTTCGTCGCCACGATCAACCGCACGCTGAAGGCGCTCGGGCTCGCCATCATCGGCGCCGAATATGTGCTGCGCTGGCTGCCGCGCGGCACGCATCAGTTCGGCAAGCTGGTGCGGCCGGACGAATTGGAAAAGGCGCTGGGCGCCGCAGGCCTCACGGTGATCGACCGCACCGGTGTCATGTACCACCCGCTGGCCGACCGCTGGCAACGCTCGAAGGACATGGACGTCAACTACATGGTGCTGGCCGAAAAAGCCTCGGTGTGATCGCGTCAGACCTCAGGCTTCCAACGGCCGATAGCCGCCCCGCCAGTAGATCAGTGCCTGCCCAGCGTCCTGGGTTCTGACAGCTTCGACCGAACCGATGACGATCGAATGCGCGCCGCGGTCGATCATCTCGTCGAGGCTGCAGTCGAACGCGGCCACCGCATCGGTGAGCAACGATGCGCCGGTCTTCAGCGTCGTCCATTCGGCGCCTTCATAACGGTCCTTGCCCCTGATGCCGCCGAAGCCGGAGAAGCGCTCGGCCACCCGCTGGTGCTGAGGGCCGAGCGAGTTGACGCCGAAATGCCGGTGGCGCTCGATGATCGGCCAGGTCGACGAGGAGCGGTTGACGCAGGCGATCACCTTCGGCGGTTCCGCCGACACCGACACCACCGAGATGACGACGAGGCCGGTGCGGTCGTCGCCGACGCCGGCCGTGATGACGCTGACATTGCCGACGATGAGCCGCATGGCGGCGCGGAAATCCGCGACGCTGACCGGACCTTCCGCGTTGGCCATGGCTTTCTCCTTTTTCGCCGAAAGCAATCTCACGAAAGATGCGTAGTCGTTCTCTGTCTGGAACAGCGTCAAGGCGAACTTAAAGCATGTCTCCCGAAAATGGGAACCGGTTTTCGGGATAAGGACGTGCGCCGCGAGCAAAGAGGATTAGCTGCGGGACGACGCTGGCTCGATGCGAACCGGCGCCGGCGCACCAGCCTGGTTTTGCGCCTTGGTGGTGATGAACACGCCAGCGGTGATGATGGCCGCACCCAGCCAGGTCAAAGACTGGTAGTGCTCGCCGAGGAGGATCGTCCCGGCGAACAAGCCGACGGCCGCCGCCACATAGCCGATCTGGCTGAGATAGACCGGGCCGCCGACGGCCTGCAGGCGGAAGAAGAAGACGAACATTGCCGAGGCCGAGGCGACCTGCCCGACGATCACCAGCGGCACGCTGGCGAGCGATGCGAAGGCCTGCCAGCCCAAAAGCGTCAGTATGCCGATGAGGAGCAGCGTGGCTGAGGCCAGGTGGCTGCCGACGGCGAGCTCGATCGGGCCGGTGCCTTCCGGCCAGTCGACGGTACGGTAGATGTTGCCGGCGGCAAGACTGACCGGAATGAGCAGACCGATCGCCACCCAGAAATAGTCCGCCGCCTGGCCGGCCTCGCCGCGCGTCAGCGCGACCATCACCGCGCCGACGAAGCCGACGGCGATGCCGATGACGCCGAGCAGGTTCGGACGCCTGACGCCGAGCAGGATCGAGAACACCAGCGTGATCACCGGCGACAGCGTGAACATGATGCCGGTGTAGCCGGCGCCGAGATGCGGGATGGCGGAAAACATCAAAAGATTGGGGATGGCATAGGAAATCGCCGCGGTGACGAAGAAATAGCGCAGCTTGTGCGGCGTCAGCCGGATGCGCTCGCCGCGCAGCAGAAGCGCAAGCAACAGCACGCCGCCGGCGCCGAACGAGATAATGAAAGCCCAGACCATGGCCGGCGCGCCGGCGGCGGTGGCGAGCTTGCCGAAGGGCAGCGTCATGCCGAGCAGGCCGCCGGTCACGACCAGAAGGCCGATCGCCGAATCCCAGAGAAATTTCATCGGGCTGTCCTGTCGCTGCGTGACCGCTTGGCGGCCGGTTCTTCATGCGATAAGATAGCGTAAAGATTCTTTACGTCAAGATACTTTGCGGTGAGCGATATGGATCGGGCGGGCAGGGCTATGGAACAGTGGCGGCGAGAGCGGCCGGATCTCGACGTGTCGCCGATGGGAGTGATCGGACGGCTGAACGAGGCCTCGGCGCTGATCGCGCGCGATCGACTCGCGCCGGTCTTCGCCCGGTTCGGATTGCAGGCCGGCGAGTTCGACGTGCTGGCGACGTTGCGGCGGTCGGGCTCACCCTATGCGCTGACGCCGACCGAGCTCTATGAGGCGACGATGGTGACGTCAGGCGCCATGACCGCCCGCCTCGATCGCCTGGAAAAGGCCGGTCTGATCCAACGCGCGCCGCACCCGAGCGATCGGCGCGGCGTTGTCGTGCAGCTCACCGCGAAAGGCCGGGAGCTGACCGACACCGCACTCGCCGCTCATGTCGCCAACGAGCACGAAATGCTCGCCGGCCTGACGCGCGAGGACCGGGAAATGCTGGCGAAACTGCTGCAAAAACTGATCGGAAGTTTGAGTTCGCCGTCCTAATTCCGGTCGTCCGGAAAGCTGGGTATCGGCATGAACTCGACGCCGTCCTCGATCAGGCTTTGCGCCTCTTCCGGCGTCGCCTCGCCGTAGATGCCGCGCGGATCGGTCTCGCCGAAGTGGATCTTGCGCGCTTCCTCGGCGAACTTGTCGCCGACATAGTCGGCATTCTCGCGCACCTTCTCGGCCAGCGCCTTCAACTGCGCCAGCGCCTGCTTCTGCGCCTCGCCCATCGCTAGAGCGACCTTCTCCTGCCTGCGCGAGGTCGAAACGGCCGGCGCCATCAGCGCCTTCTCTATCTTGTGCGAACCGCAACTCGGGCAATCGACGAAGCCGCGCTTCTTCTGGGTGTCGAAGTCGTCATTGCTGCGAAACCAGGCTTCGAATTCGTGCTCGTGCTCGCAGATCAGGGAAAAGCGGATCAAGAGGCAGCACCCCTGAGACGTGGCGCTTCGCCTGCGCCGGCATTGACGGTGAAGTCGCGTGCGTTCTTCAGGTTGGGAATCTTGCGGCGCGCCGCAAGCGACTGCGCCGGATCGATCTCGGCGACAATCACGCCCGGCTCGTTATGCGCGGCCTCGGCGATGACGCGCCCCCACGGATCGACGATCAGCGAATGGCCATAGGTCTCGCGGCCGTCCTCATGCAGGCCGCCCTGCGCTGCGGCGACGATATAGGCGCCGTTCTCGATGGCGCGGGCGCGCAAAAGCACATGCCAATGCGCCTCGCCGGTCTGGCGCGTGAAGGCGGCGGGCACCGTCAGCACCTCGGCCCCGGCCATAGCCTCGGCGCGGAACAGCTGCGGGAAGCGCAGGTCGTAGCAGACGGCAAAGCCCAGCTTCGTTCCATTGATGTCGGCAACGACCGCTTCCGTTCCCGGTTCGTAGGATGCGGATTCGCGCCAGCTCTCGCCATTGTCGAGGTCGACATCGAACATGTGGATCTTGTCGTAGCCGGCAGTCAACGTGCCGTCGGGTGAAAACAGGAAGGCGCGGTTGGCGAGCTTGCCGTCGGCGCGACGGATCGCCGTCGAGCCGATATGCAGGTGGATGCCGAGCTCCTTAGCCAGCCTGCGCGCGGTAGCGACGACAATGTCCTTATCCTCGGTGATGAAGGCGGCCGCGCCGGCTTCCTTGTCGCGCACCAGCGCACCCGTCATTTCCGGTGTCTGGACATAGGTGGCGCCCTGGCCGGCGGCCTGGCGGACCAGGATTTCCATGTCGGCGGCGTTGCGTTCGGGGCTCGTGCCCGAACGCATCTGCACGGCGGCGGCCTTGAAAACACCCATGATCATCTCCCGTTGGCGAGCATCACATCCAGCCGGCCCTGCGACTCCAAGTCATGGAGATCGTCGCAGCCGCCGACATGCGTGTCGCCGATGAAAATCTGCGGAAAGGTGGTTCGCCCATGCGCCTTGGAAATCATTTCCTGGCGCAGTTCCGGCGAGAACGAGGCATCGTGCTCGGTATAGCTCACGCCCTTGCGGTCGAGCAGCCGCTTGGCGGCGCTGCAGTAGCCGCACATCATCCTTGTATAGATCGTCACATCGACCATCGATCACAATCCTGCCAATGCATGTCGCCAAATGGTTGTATTGACGCGACCTGCACCAAAAACAACGTTTGAGTTTCTATATAGTCGCGGACTCATCCGCCCGAAAGTCCCCCGGCAGGACTCGGGCGAACGTCAGCACGTCGACCGCCCCGGCGCCGCCCCGCTTCAGCGCCTTGGCGACCGCCCTCACCGTGGCGCCGGTGGTGTAGACATCGTCGACGACCAGCACCCGGCGGCCCGCGATTTCGATCTCGGCGTCGGGCGCCACGCGAAAGGCGGCGCGCACATTCTCCTCGCGCTCATGCCGTTCGAGCCCGACCTGCTGGCGCGTCAGCTTCACGCGTTTGATCGCGGATGGCGAGAATGGCAGCCCGCTGAGCTTTGCAACGGCGCGTCCAAGCTCCGCAGACTGGTTGAACTGGCGCCGGAAGAAGCGCCGCCAGTGCAACGGAACCGGCACGACCAGGTCGGCCTCGGCAATCAGCTCCGCGCCGGCGCGGACCATCCAGTTCGCCATCCAAGGCGCCAGATCGGTCCGGTCCTGGTATTTCAGCCCCTGGACCATCTGCCGGGCGACACCCGAATAGATGACGGCGGCCCGCGCCCGCTCGAAGGGCGGCGGATCGGCGATCGCTTCCGCCGAAAGAAACCCCTCGCCCATGTCGTGGGTGAAGGGCGTTCCCATCACCGGGCACCAGGGCTTTTCCAGCAGCCTGAGCTTCGGCCAGCAGGCGCCGCACAAGACGCCAGGCTGCGACACATGGCGACGGCAGCCGGCGCAAACCGGCGGAAACAACAGACGCGCCGGCCAGGCCAGTGCCTGCCGCGTCATATCCTGAACCGCGCTGGTCTTGATCTTGTGCACCGGATCGGCCACGTGAAAGGAAACCCCTCGCCACATTAACACCACTCCGGCGGGCGCGGACAACAGGAAGCTTTTGATTGCAGCCTTTGATCGACACTGAGCTCTGGCTCGCGCACAAGCGCCGGGCCCTCGCCCGCCCTGTCGAGGGTGCCGATTTCCTGATGCGGCGAGCGGCCGAAGACCTTGCCGATCGGCTGGATGCCGTCGAGCGCCGCTTCGGCAAGGCGGCCGCGCTGTTCTGCCAAACGTCGGCGGCGGCCGACGTGCTCGCCGCCAGCGGCAAGGTCGGCGAGATCGTGCGCGTCGAGATGGACGAAGCGCTTCTGGCCGGCGGCCCGGGCCTGGTGGCGCAGCCGGAAACCGTGCCGTTCGAGGACGGCAGCCTCGATCTTGTCGTCTCCCTGCTCTCGCTGCACGCGATGAACGACATTCCCGGCGTGCTGGCGCAAATCCGCCGGGCGCTGAAACCGGACGGGCTGTTCCTTGGCGCTCTCGCCGGCGCGGGTACGCTCGCCGAGTTGCGCGAAAGCATGCTGACGGCCGAGACGGAGCTTTACGGCGGCGCGAGCCCGCGCACCCTTCCCTTCACCGACGTGCGCGATGCGGGCGGGCTGTTGCAGCGCGCCGGCCTGGCATTGCCTGTCGCCGATGTCGAAGCGGTCGCCGTGCGCTACGATACGCTGTTCGATCTCGCCGCCGACCTGCGCGCCATGGGCGAGACCAGCCCGCTCATCGACCGCAGCCGGCGACCCGGCAGCAGGCGTTTGTTTGCCCGCGCGGCCGAAATCTATGCCGAACGGTTCTCAGACCCGGACGGCCGCATCCGCGCAAGCTTTTCGGTTGTCTGGATGTCCGGCTGGGCGCCGGACGCCTCGCAGCAAAAGCCGCTCAAGCCTGGATCAGCCAAGGTATCGCTGAAGGCGATCCTGGAGAATCCGCCGAAGGGCTGACTGCGTCTCTGATTGCCCGATCGGTTTCGTCAGTGGGAGAAGGCCTGGACCAGCCTGCTGTTGTTGTCGCTGAACAGCCATTGGAGCGCATCCGCTGCCCTGCCTACGCCGCCGATGATGGTAAGCGACAGCACGGTAACGATCAGGCCATATTCGATGGCCGTGGCGCCGGTCTCATCCCTTACGAATTGCTGCAGCAGGTTTTTCATGGCCATCCATCCCTTATGCAGAAATTCTAGTCGCCTACCCGTTAAGAAAGGTTAACGGCGAAAGCTTAACGGCGAGTGAAATGCCGGTGTCTCAAAAAATCATTAACCACGTCAGCACTCGCCGCTGCGGCTGCCGTCATTGCGGATGACGCAGATTGAACTGGGCATCGGCTGCAGCACACTGCGGCGCACCGTGTATGTATTGGTGCGATGGCCGATCGACCCGGTCGCTGTCATGTCGAGGCCGACAGGCAAGCCGTCGCGGGTGCCCTGCGATCGCGTCTGGCTGTCCAGGAAAGGCGTTGCGATCAGCGCCAGCGCCACGGCGGCCGAGCCGAAGAGAAGCGTTACTCGCAGGATGCCCATGCCGGCATCCGCGGCGCGGAAGCCTCGGTCAGGCCGGATCGAGTCCCACTCTCTTTCAAGCCTCATGCCGTTGTTCCCGGTCATCAACGATGTTGCCGCGCGAAACGGCCTCCCGCAATTTTTCACGTCGAGATAAATCTTCCATTAACGCTGGCTAAAGCAGCTCCGGAAAACGACACTTTCGGCAAACGGTGAACGGCCGCGAAGACAGGTCGCGAAATTACAGCAGATCGATCAGGAACTGGATCAGCGGCGCGTCGGCCGGCGGCATCGGATAGTCGCGCATCTGCCGCGGCCTGACCCATTTCAGCCCCTGCCCTTCCCTGGGCTGCGCGATCCCGCGAAAGCGGCGGCAGACATAAAGCGGCATCAGCAGATGGAAATCGTCATAGGAATGGCTGGCGAAGGTGAGCGGCGCCAGGCACGGAATCTCCGTCTCGATGCCGAGTTCCTCATGCAGCTCGCGAACCAGGCACTCCTCAGGCGTCTCGCCGGGCTCGACCTTGCCGCCAGGAAACTCCCATAGGCCGGCAAGCTGCTTGCCCTCCGGGCGCTGCGCCAGGAGCACGCGTCGGTCGGCATCGACCAGCGCGCAGGCGGCGACCAGCAGCAGGCGCTTTCCGGCTGGCTTCACCTCGCTCATGCGCCCGGCGGCCGTCGATAGTGGTAGCGGTAGACTTCCTCGAAGCCGAGCGACCGGTAGAGCGAGAGCGCCGGTAGATTGCCGGCCTCGACCTGCAGCCAGGCTTCGTGCGCGCCGCGCAGCCGCGCCCATTTCAGCGCCGACAGGATGAGATTGCGGCCATGGCCCTGTTTGCGCGCCGATTTTTCGGTGGCGACCTCGAACAGGCCGGCGAGGTCGCCATCATGGACGCAGATCAGCGTCGCCAGCGGCTCATTGCCGTCCTCCAGCGCGAACAGCCCAGCTTCGGGCTGAATGGCGCCGATGACCTCCGACAGGCCGGGCCGCAGCGAGGCGTCCGAGCCGCTGGTCCTCAGGGACGCGCCGATGAAGCGGCTGATGTCCTTGAGCGGTATCTGGTCCATGGCCGCGCCGAGCTCGAGGTCCTTGAGCGGCAGCCGCATCACTATGGATTCGTCGAACTTGTTCCAGCCGGCCTTGTCGAGATGGGTGGACAGCACCTGTCCCGACAGCGGCGACATGCGAAAGGTCAGCGGCCTGCCATAGGCATCGAAGCGGCGCGCGGCGCGGCCAATGCGCTCCTCGATGGCGTGCGTGTCGCCCGGATCGAGCGGATTGACCGAGTTCAGGCGCTTGGCCGGATGCCCGGCGGTCAGCCGCACCACCCAGGTCCCGTCATAATGGACGGCCGCCGCCGGCCAGGCGCGAAAGCCCGCCGCCTCGTAGCGGCGCACGACCGCCAGCGCGCTTGCCGGATGCCTGGACACCGGCGCCATCAGCTCCGGTAGTCGCCGTTGATGGCGACATATTCCTTGGTGAGGTCGCAGGTCCACACCGTCGCCTTGCCGCGGCCGATGCCGATATCGGCGCGGATGCGGATGTCGTCGCGCTTCATGTAGGCAGACGTCGCTTCCTCCGAATAGGCCGGATCGCGCTCGCCTTCATGCGCGAGGCGATTGTCACCGAACCAGATCGAGAGCCGGTCGCGGTCGGCCGGCTCGCCGGCCTTGCCGACGGCCATGACGACGCGGCCCCAATTGGCGTCCTCGCCGGCGACGGCCGTCTTGACCAGCGGCGAATTGGCGATCGAAAGCGCGATGCGCTTGGCCGAACGCGCCGACTTGGCGCCGGTGACGGTGACCTCGACCTGCTTGCGCGCGCCCTCGCCGTCGCGCACCACTTGCAGCGCCAGCGACTTCAGCACCTTGCCGAGCGCCCGACGGAACGCGCCGAGCCGCGCATCCTTCGGGTCACTGATCGCCGGCGCGCCGCGGGCGGCCGCCTTGCCGGTGGCGAAGATGAGCAGAGTGTCGCTGGTCGAGGTGTCGCTGTCGACGGTCACCGCGTTGAAGGTCGTGGCCGTGCCGCGCGACAGCAGGTCCTGCAGCACGGGCGCCGCGATCGGCGCGTCGGTGGCGATGAAGGAAAGCATCGTCGCCATGTCGGGCGCGATCATGCCGGCGCCCTTGGCGATGCCGTTGATCGTCACGTCGGCGTCGCCGAGCTTGACCGTCGCCGTCGCCACCTTCGGATAGGTGTCGGTGGTCATGATGGCCTTTGCCGCCTCGGTCCACAGGTCCGGCTTGCCGTCCTTGACCAGGCCGGCGAGCAGGTGGCTGAACTTGGTGGTGTCGAGCGGCTCGCCGATGACGCCGGTCGAGGCCAGGAACACCTCGGTCTCGGAACAGCCGGCGGCCTTCGCCGCCGCCTCGCCAGTCAGCGCGGTCGAGACCTTGCCCTTCTTGCCGGTGAAGGCGTTGGCATTGCCGGAATTGACCACCAGCACGCGCGCCTTGCCGGCAGGCAGGTTCTGGCGGCAGAAGTCGACCGGCGCCGAAGGGCATTTCGACCTGGTGAACACGCCCGCGACAGCCGTGCCCGGATCGAAGACCATGGCCAGCAGATCGGTTCTATTCCGGTATTTGATGCCCGCTTCGGCGGTCGCGATGCGCACACCCTCGATGACCGGCATCTTGGGATATTTCTTCGGTGCGAGCGGCGAGATCGTAGCGGACATCGGAACCCCGGAACGGCAATGAAGCGAAAGGAAGGCCGGTTTGCCCGATAGCGCGTCCCGGCGCAAGGGCGTTCTGGCCACGCCTGATTGCCGCGGCTGAAGGGCTCGCGGTCTGAAACGTGTCGTTTCGTTTCGCCCGCGATGCCAATATGATCGGCGCTAGATTCACCGGCTAAGGAAGACTGGAATGGGCGAAGCCGCCGCTCGCGGGCGCAAGTCGATCGGCGCAAAACGCAATCCCGAGAGCGCCGATGCCATCATTGAGGCGGCCGAGGCCGTGTTGCGCGAGGCGGGCTATGCCGGCTTCTCGATCGAGGCCGTCGCGCGGCGGGCGCGGGCGGGAAAGCCGACCATCTATCGCTGGTGGCCGAGCAAGGCGGCGCTGCTGATCGAGATCTACCAGAGGCAGAAGCATGTCGAGACACCCGACACCGGAAACGTCGAGGACGACCTGGCCGGCTTTCTCGAAAATCTCTTCGCCCATTGGCGCGACACCCCGTCGGGCAACATCTACCGCTCGCTGATCGCGGAGGCACAGTCGGACGAGGCAGCCGCGACCGTGCTTGCCGAGTATTCGAGGGAACGCCGCAGCCATACCGGCCGGATCATCGAGCGCGCCAAGGCGCGGGGCGAGGTGGCGGCCGATGTCGATGCCGGGATCGTCGCCGATCTGATCGCTTCCTACGCATGGCGGCATCTGCTGACCGGACGGCTCGACGAGGACGACGCGGCGATCCGCGCCGCCGTCGGCTACATCACGCGGGGGATACTGACCGCCTGAGCCAAAAGCAAAAGGGCGCCGGTTGGCGCCCTTTCAGGATAACCAGGCCGACAGCGGATTACTTGCCCGCTTCCAGCGTGTCGACGTCCTTCTTGAGCTTCTCGTCCGGGATCTCGACCTTGGCGGCGGCGCGCAGGTCCTTCACCATGGCGAAATACTTGTCGCGGATTACTGCCTGCTTGGCCTGATCCTTGACGTCGTCGAAAGCCGGCGGCTGCTTGGCGCGCTTGTCCTCGAGCTTGATGACGTGCCAGCCGAACTGCGTCTGCACCGGCTCCTTGGTGTACTTGCCGACGTCGAGCGCGAAGGCCGCCTTGTCGAATTCCGGCACCATCTGGCCCGGTCCGAACCAGCCGAGATCGCCGCCACTGGTCTTGCCCGAGGGGTCGTTGGTGTGTTCGTTGGCGAGCTTCTGGAAGTCGGCGCCGCCGTCGAGCTGCTTGATGATCGCCTCGGCCTCTTCC